>JAFGMA010000252.1 GCA_016927835.1 Candidatus Zhuqueibacterota bacterium
TAAGGGTTAATTTGTAACATCATATTCTTAAGCATGTCATTGCGAGCGTAACGCAGTGGAGCGAAGCAATCTCTATGTTTACAGTAATTTATGAGATTGCTTCGTCGCTCGTACCTCGCTACTCGCAATGACAAACTAATGTTACTTTTTAACCCTTAACGAGTATATCTAAAATCCTGCAAAATGATGCTAAAGCCAATTCATCCTTCGACTTCGCTCAGGATGAAGCTTCGCTTAATCGAATGATAATATAGCCTGAGGACTTCATGGTGAGCCAAGTCGAACCAGGATTAATTCTTTAAAATGGCTATTTTGCAGATTTCTGTGATGATATGCGATGCATGCTGATAATTTGGAGTGAAAGCCCTTTATGGATTTCACGACTCACATTGCATTGAGGCGCGATGTGCAACGGGCGCAAGCCAGGTTTTCCTTTTTCTTTAAAAAAAAAGCTACGAATAACCGGGCGATTACACCAATCTTTTTTAGTGTGTTACCGTATAATCCTCTAAGTGATTATTATGGCTCACGATAATACAAGGGATTCAATGGTTGAATTAACAAAAAATGGAGACCAGCAATCCGTTTCGTCAATTCATCAAAAGCTGTTTGAGCTCGGAAAGCGGCTGCTGGCTGAAGTCAATATCAACCGTTTGCTCCAACTTGCGATGGATGCAGCTATTGAAATTTCTAATGCGGAGCGCGGTTTGATTATTCTTTTCGATGACAAAGGAAATACCAGTTTTCAAACCGCACGCAGTCTGAACCAGGGAGATATCGAGCACCCTCAATTTGAAATCAGTCGCACGATTATCGACAGAGTCAGAACCGGCAAGCTCCCGATCTACCTTCCGAACGCGCTCGATGATCCGGAATTCAAACTCACCGAGAGCGTGGATCGGCTTCGAATTTTATCGGTCATTTGTACCCCGCTCCAGTCAAATGATGACGTTTTCGGCGTGGTTTACCTCGATCATCGAAAACTGCGCGGCGCCTTCAAACCGGAAACCTACGCCTTTGTTCGGGAGTTTGCAAATTTTATATCGCTCTCGGCTTTCAAGGAACTGGAGCGCAAACGGCTGCATCGCAAGGTGAATGCGCTGGAAAAAGAGCTGCGGGCAAAATACCAATTCGAATCCATCGTGGGTCAGCATCCGAAAATGCTCGACGTGCTTGAACTCGTTTCGCAGGTTGCCGCCAGTGATGCCACCGTACTGATTCAGGGTGAAAGCGGCACGGGAAAAGAACTTATTGCGCGGGCGCTCCACCACAACAGCCTGCGCGATGAACAATCATTCACCACGGTCAACTGCGCAGCGCTGCCGGAGCAATTGCTCGAATCCGAGTTGTTCGGGCATGTGCGCGGCGCATTTACCGGCGCTATAAAGGATCGGTCGGGCTGGTTTGAGCGCGCCGACGGCGGAACCATTTTTCTGGATGAAATCAATGATATGAATCAAACATCGCAGATCCGGCTGTTGCGCGTATTGCAGACCGGCGAATATTCCCCGGTCGGCAGCTCTCTCGTCAAAAAGTGTGATGTCCGGATTATTGCGGCTTCAAATAGGAATTTGCTCGATTTAGTGCATGACGAAAAATTCCGGGAGGATTTATATTACCGGCTCAATGTTATCGATATCTGGCTGCCGCCATTACGAGAACGAAGGAGCGATATTCCGCTGTTGATTCAAAATTTTATACAAAAATATGGGACCGAGTATGGAAAACCGAATTTGAATTTGACAGCCGAAACGGAATCGCTGCTGCTGGCATACAATTACCCCGGCAATGTGCGTGAATTGGAAAATATGATTCAGCGCGCCGTGATTTTATCGAAGGATGGTAATATTGAATTGCAGCATTTGCCGGAATTTATAGTGCGGGGTGCTGAACCCAAATCTTCGAACAAAACCTTCACACCGTTTAAATTAGCCAAGCAGAATGCCGTGGAATCTTTTGAGCGACAATACATAATCGACTGCCTTCAAATTACCAAAGGCTATGTCAGGCGCGCCGCTAAAATGGCAGGTATCCACGTGAAAAATTTTCACGAGAAAATGAAAAAGTACCACATCAATCCAATTAAATTCAGGGACACATCTGAATAAGTCAAACCGAAAAGCTGAGAACTGAATGCAATCGATTCAGCCAGGTTAAATCATAAAATGTACCTCATCATAAAAATGAAATGACACTGTTATGACAGGCAAAACCATTTCCCATTACAAAATCCTCGAAAAGCTGGGGAGCGGCGGCATGGGCGTGGTTTACAAGGCTCATGATACCAGGCTCAAACGCACCGTTGCCTTGAAATTTCTGCCAGCGCATGCCCTGGATGATGATCTGAAACGGAATCGCTTTTTGCACGAAGCGCAGGCGGCGGCGGCGTTGAATCATCCCAATATTTGCACCATCTACGAAATCAGCGATGTACCTGAACCTGATTTGCCTTTCCCCCAAACCTTCATTGCGATGGAATACGTGGCAGGCAGGACGCTGCAGGAGATCGCTCGAGCCGAAGACAGAACGCCTCTCCCGCTTAGCCAGATCATCGATATCGCCATCCAGATTGCCGGAGCGCTGCGCGAGGCGCATGAAAAAGGCGTCATTCACCGGGATATCAAAAGCGCCAATATTATGCTCACCGATAAAGGGCAGGTGAAAATCATGGATTTCGGGCTGGCGAAATCGGAGCACGGCAAGGATATCACACGCAGCGGTTCCACTATCGGCACAGTGGCATACATGTCGCCGGAGCAAGCCCGCGGCGAAACTATCGATCACCGGGCGGATATCTGGTCAGTCGGCGTTGTTCTCTATGAATTGCTCACCGGGCAACTTCCGTTTCAGGGCGCGAATGAACTTGCAATGGCGTTCTCAATTTTAGATGATGAACCGGCACCGCTCACCCGTCTCCGCTTCGACGTTCCGCCGGGCGTGGCGCAATTGGTATTCAAATGCATGGCAAAAGAAAAAACAGGTCGCTATCAGACGGCTGACAAGCTTCTGCAGGAGCTGCTTCAGCTAAAAGACAGCAAAGGTGTTATGGAACAGCAGCTAAAAGCGCCGCTGCGCCCACGAAAAATCAAACTGCCCCCACGTGCTATCAAGGCTGCTTTTGCCACAATGTTGGTCGCTCTGCTCATATTTCTATTGAGCCAATCCGGAATCTTTCGGGAAAAAATCACTGCCCCCAGAATTGTGAAATTTCGTGCCCTGACGCGAACAACTGAGGAATTTGAATGCGACGCTCAAATTTCACCTGACGGCACTCGCATTGCCTATCAATCCGAAAGGAGCGGCAATTGGGATGTCTGGGTGCTGCAAATCGCCTCAGGACAAAAAATGAATTTGACCCCGGATTATGAAGGGAACGACCATACACCGCACTGGTCACCAGATGGCAACTGGATTGCGTTCCGGTCAGAGCGAGATGGCGGTGGAATCTATATCATGTCCGAATATGGGGGTAACGCCCGCCAGGTGATTCCGTTGGATGATTTGCGTGCTTGCGGTGATGTCAGTTGGTCCCCGAATGGCGTGACCCTGGCGGTTGCGCTAAGCGGATCGTTATACACGGTCAACGTGAATGGCGGTATACCAAAGCAAATTCCTTTGCCAAATTCATGTTTCAGCCTGTGCTGGTCTCCGGATGGCGATCGCATCGCCTATCAAACGTGGCAAGGTGAGGACACCCAAATCTGGACCGTCCAGCCCGATGGCGCGGATCCGATTCCAATCTTCACGAAGCCAGGTAGCCGTGGACATCTAGCCTGGTCAGGAGACGGCAAGCGTATTTTCTTCAAACGCAACCGCGAAAAAATGCGGGAAATATGGTGGCTGCCTGTGGATGAAAAAGGAAAGCCCACAGCACCGGCGAAACCGCTGTCAGCCGCGGCAAACTTCTACGATTTTTCACTCTCGCACGATGGCACCAAATTGGTATACCTGGGAGGCGAAGGTCCCGAAGGCATAGGCGGCTCTCTTAATATCTGGTCGATTCCGGTCGATGCGGATAGCTTGCTCGATTTCACCAATGCGGAGCAAATCACCCATGAAAGACAGCAAATTGCGTATCTCACTCTGTCACCCGATCACGAGTGGTTTGCTTTCCAAACGCTTCGTAAGAGCCAGTTTGATATCTGGCGCGTACGGCGCAGCGGAGGGGAATTGCAGCAAGTTACCAGGGACAGTATCAGGGAAGGAGGATTGAACTGGTCGCCGGATGGCAGCCGGATCGCATTTCATGTAGGATCAACGATTTCCGGCGGTATTTGCACTGTTCCGGTCAATGGGGGACCCATTACACTGTGCGATAATACCAGCGATGCCTATTTTCCCGCCTGGTCACCCGATGGCGAGGAGATCGCATTCAACTCGGATCGCAGCGGAAATTGGGATATCTGGGTGCTTTCGTTGAAAAACGGCACGCAGCGGCAATTGACTGACAGTGACGCGGATGAAGCTTTACCCAGTTGGTCGCCTGATGGTCGGACGATTGCTTTCTGGCACTCTCAGCAGGGCGTCGGGGAAATTTATCTCATACCAGTTGATGGCGGCGAAGCCCGGCAGTTGACCCATATTGAATCCGTTCTGCCGCTGCGCTCGATCTGGTCGCCGGATGGCAAGACACTCTTCGTCATTTACGATCCCGGCAAAGATGATCCCGGGCGAAAGATCATCGCTGTTTCAGTGGCAAACGGAACGGTCCGCAAAATTTTTGAATTTAAAGGACGTTCGATGGGAGGTGAACTAACGAGCTATCCTTCGCTGGCGACGGACGGTGAGAACCTGTACTTCATCGCGGGCTATGTGATCGGTGAAATTATGCTGGCGGATTTGGTGTATGAATAGCCGGGCATGAGTTGTGAATGCTCGAAATCGGCGCTAAGTATCTATTTTCATAATTACGGTAACATAAAATTTTAGACAGGATTTACACGATAAACAGGATTAACTAAGAAATAAATCCGGTTAATCAAAATTAATATCATAGCCTAACGTTTTATGACAATGAGATAGTCGGAGAGTTTGTAGCAGATGTGGTTGTTGAGGATGTCATTATTTTAGAATTGAAATCGGTTCGAAGAGTCGTTAAAGCTCATGAAGTTCAGTTGGTGAACACCCTAACGGCAACCGGAAAAGATGTTGGTCTTATCATCAACTTCAGTGAGCAAAAAGTTGAAATAAAAAGAAAAGAAAGAGAATTAGCCGAAAGTTAATCGGAGCTATCATATCATTGATAAACAGGATGTTATTTATCTTGTTCATCCTGTTATCCTGTCTAATATCTTTAGCATCGTCACCGTATTTATAAAACAAAGCACTAAGACGCGGGAAATTGCAAACCGATTGACGATCTTGAGTACCCGGAGAAAATAAGAAACTGCTTCAGCACACATATAAATATAAGACGGATAAACGCAGAGGTCGCCGAGAACTCTGAGCAGAATCGGTTGTTAACATCTTATTAAAACTCTACGAAGCTCTGCGCCTCAGCGATAGAGTCCTTGCAAATAGGGATACGGGATAACATAAGTTACTCGCATTCACGTTTTGCCTCGTTATTCTTATTCGATACAAATACTTCCAAATAGCAGACTATTCACGCTAATCCCCGAAGTGGAATGCCTTTGCTAACATGTAGGTAAAACAACCGACACATCACCCCTTTCAACGCATTTTTTAAATTTCTCCCTATTTATTATAAAACAGCCTGTTAGAAGTTTTTCTAATGGCTGACTTTTTTTGGTACAAAAATTGGCTTCTCGTGTTCTGCTAACACCTAAATCTCAACCAAAATCAAATCAGCTTAAAAGCGAGGAGGTTATCATGAAGGTCAATTTTTTTATGTTCGTGGTGCTGGGTGCAGCATTGGTTTTCGTTGCTTGCGGCGACAGGGGACCTTTATCGCCGGGTTCAGACGATATCGCCCAAATTAACCAGGAACCGGCATTGGGCAAAAAGACACCAATCGTCACGCCCTGGGAAAGCATAGAGACCGGTTGCGAGGTATTGGATCCGGGAAAACAGTGGGTATCGGACGATGGTGTGCTGCATGTGCATGGAGAGGTTACACGTGATATTGTTGAATCCGCTGATCCCCGGATCGCAGGTATCAATACGCTTACTAGATATTATACACTGAACTTAGCGACCAGAAACGGCACCTACAAATCTAAATGGCGGCTTGAACCTTTGGCTGTAGCAGGCGAATGGAAAGGAAAACTCACCGGCGAGTTTACGGGTACTGCTACAGGTTATATTTTTACTGGTCGAGGCACGGGACACGGTTCAGGGGAACTGGCTTCAATGGAAATAACCGTAAACATAATAAGCCTTCCGGAAATTCAAAATCCCCCCTGTGAGAATGCTTTATGGCAGGTGGCTGAACATGGTGAGATTATCGAGAAGAAGTAGATTCCTAAATGGTTTGTTGAGTGCTGGCGATCCGATGGTTGCTTAAAAGCCGACATTTAAGAATGCGTATCATCAGAATTTCAAATTTATTTATCTTCATTTGCAAAACAGTTCGGGAGGAAAAAATGATACAAGAAAAATCTGCAAAGCTTAACAAGTCTATTATTCAAGCTATTTTTATCGTTATTGTGCTTATTTTGTCCTCACAAATTACATTTGCCGCTATTGACTATAGCATAAAAGGAGGTCCGATTATCACAAATGAAGATGGGATAGGCACATTTAATTGGGTTCCTATTATCGATATAACTCTGATTCCCATAGAACCGGAATGGATCTGGGATATCCGTTTTGAATTCGGATTTAACAATTTTGAATATGAAAATTTGGATAAATCTTTTCATTGGATGAATTTTTCAGCCTCTGTACGTTACTTTATTTTGCGGGATAATTTAAAGACGTTTATTGGCTTCGGACCTGGTTTATATGTTCCAGAGGAAGGAGATAACCGATTTGGATTGAAATTCGCCTTGGGAGTTGATATCCCAATCAACGATCGTTTCACTTTTGAGGTCGGCACTGATGTTCACAACATTTTCCTGGAAGATGATAATTTCACATTTTTCCCTGTGACGGCTGGCATTTTGTATCGGTTTTGATTATAGCATCTGATATACTTAGGTGTTTAATAATTGCGTCGATTGTCCTCGAACATCGCTGAAAACAGCTTCCAGGGGATGCAATCACAAATTAACATAGTATTACCGATGACACCTTCTGGCTTATGGGCATTAAACGGCGGAGGCTTCTGATCTAGTTCCTCCCAAAATAATAATGCGTATCTCTTAGCATTAAAATGATAATAAAAATACCGACGCTTTAACTTTTCATATATGTCCTCTCCCAATCATGTTTAATCGCTGTAAAACAGCCTTTTAGATGGATGTCTGGAAGGCTGCTTTTAATGGATAAATATTGACCTATACTTAGTCACGAATAAAATAGTAGCGCTTTCGCTATGGAGAAAAAATGCATATTAATCTCAGATCCGGTAATCGGCAGGGATTTGCATCTGGCGGAAGCGCTACATTAATTCGCCGAAGTTATTCAGAATCCAATCAACAGCCAGATTTTCGGCGTATTAAACTTAAGGAGGTTTATTATGGTCACACCAACTGCACGTGATGGTCTTGAACGATGTGTAGCTGATTGTCAGAGGGTTCATCTGATGAAAATTTGGTCATTAATGGAAAAACATAACCAAAAAGACCAAAAATGGGCCGACGACGCAGAAGAATTATTCTTCAATTCATTCAACGATAGCAAAGCTAAACAAAAGTGGGATGAATTGGCTGATAAAACACAAAAAGGGCATGACAAATACCAGAAGGATGTGCTAAATGAAATCTCGAAATTCAATCGTTGTCTTCAGACATGTAGAAAACAAGCACGCAAGAATGAAATGGAAGAAGAGCTAATAAAGCAAATTATGGGTGAGAAATTAAAAGTGGAAAGAGAGAAACTCGAGAAAGCTCATAACGAGAGTAAAGCAAAGTCTGAAAAACAGCTAAATTTGAAAGTACCACCTAAGAAAAAATTACCTTAGCATAAATGTGGATTTGTGCTAAACAAGCCTATTGCAGCAGAATGATAGCAACAAAATTTGAAAGTAACGGTTTAGACTCTTTTAACGAAGTATTTGGTTCAATGATGTTCCGGCTTTTTTTTAGCATTAATGCAGGTATGCAAAACAAGCCATAAACTTCATATTAACAAAAAAGTAAGTTAAGCAGAGCAATGCTTTATACATGTTAAAAGTTAAAGTCCTACAGCCTGCTAATTTAGAATCTTGAAGTTTTATCAAAACGTTTTGCCAGCAGCTTATTGTTGTTAATCATAAAAATAAGTGCGTCAGCAATTGACTAAAATGAATGCTCTACGAATTAATCATTGGGCAAACAGGGCAAAGCTGTTATACAAATTGGAAGGAGGTAAGCAAAATGTCTCAAAAATTTACCGGAAAAGTCGAAATTCTGGATACTAAGTCCAACGTTATAATTACATTAGATGGAATGTCTGGTGATGTTTCCATGGGAGGCAGTGGACAGGATGGGGATTTCTTTATTAACGCAAAGGATGGAAAAGAAACGATCCGTTTGAGCGGAGATGGCAGCAGGCTCCAATTAAAAGTTAAAGAAGGAAAAGACACGATTCACCTGAACGGCGAACAAGGTCATATTTTTGTAACTGATAATGGAAAAGGGGGGATGTTCGCTCTTCCAACCAATACAACATGCTGGATAGAGGGTTCAAAGGGCGTAATTAGGCTAATGACATGTAGAGGTAAAGAAACTGTTAAGCTGGAAGGGGAAAACGGCACAATCAGACTTAGAACTTGGGATGGAAAAGAAACAATTTGCATAGACGGAAAAAGCGGTAACATAGCCTTGGGTGGCAATGGTGTAGATGGCGATATATTTGTGAAAGATAAAGACGGTAAAATAACTATTTCCATGGATGGAGGTACCGGTAATTTGTCTTTGGGTGGTAATGGTCAGGATGGTGATTTGTTAATTAAATCAGGGGATGGTAAAGAGACAATTCATTTAGATGGTGATTATTGTAAACTCAGATTAAAAACTAAAGATGGAAATGAAGTAATTTCACTCGATGGAATTTATGGTAATATAAGCATCGGTGGCAATGGTCAGGATGGAGACATCTTATTAAAAAATAGTAATGGGAGCAATACTATCCACTTAGATGGTCAGGCAGGTGATATAATTCTGGAAAATGCTGACTGTGCAGAAGATTTTGATATATCAGAGAACGAACAGATCGAACCTGGATCGGTGGTGGTACTCAATCAGGAAGGTAAGTTGGAGCAAAATTTTGAAGCCTATGATAAAAAGGTAGCAGGAGTAATTTCTGGTGCCGGTGATTACAGACCAGGTGTTGTTTTAGATAAAAAACCAGATCGGAACAATAGAAAGCCTGTTGCAATGGTAGGCAAAGTCTATTGCAAAGTCGATGCCCAATTTTCACCGATTGAAGTCGGTGATCTGCTAACGACTTCTCCTACACCTGGACATGCAATGAAAGCAAGCGATTCGTGTAAGGCTTTTGGTGCAGTTCTAGGAAAAGCGCTGAAGCCGTTTCAAACAGGTAAAGGATTAATTCCTATTTTAGTGGCATTGCAATAAAACATTCAGCATAATGACGATTATTATAAATGAAATATGTAATAATAAACAAATGAGGTATGCACGATGATCAATTCTTTTAGAACAATTGCCGCTATTATGGATCCGGTTCGTCCCCCAACGGGCATAAAAGAATTGGCGAAACGTCACCGTTGGATTGACCAAGCTTCTCCAGATAACTTACCTCAACCTCTATCGTTTCGTAGCATTGCGTTCCGACATTCAGAACCGGAAAATGCAGCACGATTCCTGAGCTATAACACCATGTTGCCAGTAGTATTCGATTTGCCATACAATTCAAAAACTCTTATGATACTGCTCGATAAACTGAAATGGGATATGCCAAAGCTGGTAGAGAAATTAGGGATCGACTTCCAGAAGTTTTATCAAAGAGGACTTTTCGAACTAGGCAAGAAATTCCTATCCGAAGAATGCGATATGGATTGGTTGGCCGAGGTCCTTGGTGTATGGCAAAAGATTCAAGGTTTTATCGATGACTGCCTAAACTTCTCGACTGGTGGGATTTGGGAAGAGATCACCGATTGGGCAGAAGTGACAATTGATATGGTACTCGATGAGGCTGGCATTGAAAATCCTTTCGAAGTGATTGAAGAACACTTTCTTGATGTCACCCAATTTATTCTCGATTATCTGGGTTGGGATCCTTGGACGCTTACTGTCAACCTTGGGATTGGCATCGCGGAGATCATTTCCAGTTGGGCAGGCGAAGAAATAAAAGATCCTTTTCACATCCCTGGAGAAGATGAATTGCCGGAGCGTGCCAGTGAGATTGGTGAGGCATTAAAGGAACCATTAAACATTACAGGCAAGTATGCCTATGGTATCAAGCCCTTGAGTTATAGTATTATGGCACTATGTGAGGTGTTCTCGCCTGACTCCCAAGCCCGCCTAATGACAGGTCAAACAGATATCACTCCTTGCTTGGGGCCCGGTATCGGCAAAGAGACGTTACAAGGAAGTGGTTTATTCCAGATGGTGAATGGCTATCAGGTGAGCGAACAAAAAATGATGAGCTTCAAAAAGCGCTGCGGTGATCAGTTCGATATAGAATGCTGGGCTAATAAAGGCGTACTTCTTACTCGCATCGATGTAGGTTGTGGTGTTATTGATCTTTTCTCTACACATCTCTACTGGGGTAATAATATATTCACTATGTTATGTGAGGCACTAAAAATAAGTGAGGAAGAACAATTAACTCCAGCGGAGAAAGCTGCAGTGCGGAAAAGTCAATTGGAAGAACTAAAGGAGTTTTTTAATAAGAACCATCCTAAGAATAGTCCCAATGTTGCTATCCTGACCGGAGACTTTAACATCAATGGATCGAAACCTGAGGGTATGGCCGAATACAACACCTTGAAAACGACAATCGAGGCGCTTGGTTTACGAGATGAGTGGTCTTATCAAAGGCAATTCTTCCCTAAAGACGATCCCAATAAAGCGGATCCCGGTTACACTGATGGACCAGACAAAGAGGCTTCCAATATTAGAAATGATGATCTCTTTTTTCAAGATCCAGCACCAGAAAAAGAAAAAGAATACCGTTTTGATTATATCTTTCTCGAAAAACCCAGACACGAGCACGCATTTAATGTTGATATATCACGCATTAGACGACGGCATTTCATGCGCCCAAAGCAAAAAGGAAAGTTCATGTCCGATCATATGGGACTTGATGCTACTCTAATCTTTAGTGCGCGTTAATCTAAATAATGACAATACGAATCCAATTTCATGAGGTTAAATTATATGAGTAATCAGGCGATCAAACAAATTAGCGATACTGTTAAAAGTATTATTGCAAGACCATTCACGCATGAGGAATTGTTGCGCGCTTTAGAAGAGATTGCGCAGAAAGATCCTACTAGTCCGGCGCCACCTCTTGCTATGGCAATCGCCTTCGGTCTCGGTCATCGCGACCTGGATGCGTTAAAAGGGTACTTGGATGATACAGAAAAATTGCTCTCGACAAAACTACCAATACCTCGATACGCTGAGTTCAGCTTTCTCAAAGCACTTTATGCAGTACTTCATTATGAAGCACTACTTGTCGAACAACGGCGAACACGCCGACTTGGTGTAGCAATGAAAGCGGCGGAACAGCGTCTATGGAATAAAAAGATTGCTGCTAGTAAATCCGCACTCGATAAAATGAAGAACTTGGCTAAAAAACTCAGTGGAAACGCGCTGATTAGCATGATCACACCCGCCATGCAAGCTATGGCTCTCTCCAGCGAAGCAGATAGCAAACAGTTTAGTGAAGCTGTTGATGCGCTCTTCCATCAATTCTGGCAAAAAGAGGAGATGGGAGAATTAGCAGGATTTTTTTTAATGTTCAGCAATCTTAAATGTCAAAACCTTGCAGATGCGACGAAAATTGGTGAGGAGATGGTACAGCGGAATCCAAATAATTTGCTTGCCAGAACAACTTTGGGAAGTGTGTATTATTTTAACAACAAGCATGATGCAGCTCTAAAGAGCTTTAGCGACGCAGTGCTATTGGCGCCAAGCAATGCTCACGTGCGTCTCGGCTATGCCAAGATTGCCTGGAAGTTGGGCAAGTACGGCGAGGCTTCAAATACTCTTACAGAAGCAAAACGCCTTGATCGTGACCAAAAATTGACATTGCACTTAAGCAAATTAAGCCAGCATATCCAGCTATCAAGGAAATTCAATATAAAGCCGTTCGTGCGACCTCATAGTTAATTTATACCAAGCGCCCATCCGAAAACTTATTTCAAAGAATGAATTGGGTTAGGCAAAAATTGCCATTCCGCATGTTACACGATAAAAACGTTCGGGTACAAGCTTAAGCGGTGTGCTGCCCTGATTTTTTATTGAAATTCAGCAAAAAACAACAAGCAAATGGAGGTGAATATGAAATCACTTCATACCATGCTAATTGCCATACTATTAATTGTGGCAATGCCGTTCTTCCTTTTCTGCGATAAAGAAAAGAATCCAATAGAAAGCCAGGAAAAAGTCGTCCGGTATCCCGAAGCCGAAGCGCAAAATATGGATTCCGCGGTGCTGGAAGAATTGGTCGATGAAGTAAAAGCCGGGACTTATGGCGACGTTCACAGCTTGTTGATACAACGAAATGACGTCATGGTGCTGGAGGAATATTTTGGCGAAAATACTAAAAATACAATTCATCCCATTTATTCGGCTACCAAAAGCGTCACATCAGCTTTAATCGGCATCGCCATTCACCAGGGGAAACTCTCTGGTATCGATGAAAAAATGCTGAAGTTTTTCCCGGAATATGAAGGCGCTATCGGCAATCTCGATTCGATGAAAGAAGCAATTACGATCAAGAATCTCTTGAATATGACAGCCGGATTCACCTGGGATGAAGTTTCAACGTCTATGTATGATTCTCAAAATGATGTCTACAAGCTCCAGATGAGTAGCGACTGGATTAAATACGTACTCGATCTCCCAATGAGTGATTATCCCGGCAGCAAATTCACCTATTGCTGTGGCGCCACCACCTTGCTTTCAGGTATCCTGCAAAAGGCAACCGGGCAAACTGCCGCAGATTATGCGAAAACCCATCTTTTGGAGCCGCTGGGGATCGATCAATTCGACTGGAGCTCAGAACGCTGGGGCGCCGGAGAGATCTCGAACACCGCCTGGGGATTGGACATGCGACCTGCGGATATGATTAAATTCGGGCAATTGTACCTGAATAACGGGCGCTGGAACGAAACCCAGATTGTGCCCGAAGAATGGGTGCAGACATCAACGGCTCAATCGGTGAAAGATATTGAATCTGCATCCCAGTTCAATGCAACCCAAAAGTGTGATTACGCTTATCAATGGTGGCGATTTTCCGATGATCACGCAGTTGCCGGCATGATTGATCCGAACGATGCCTACTTTGCCTTCGGACATGGCGATCAAGCGATATGGGTCGTCCCGCATTTGAATCTGGTTGCCGCAATGACATCCGGCAATTATGACACATATAAAGCTTACCCTCTCTTCTGGACGTATGTTTTGAAATCGGTGAAAGATAAGTAAGTGAAATTTTCGTTAACATGTAGGCACTACTACCGACAGATTAACCATTCATATATGTCCTCTTCCAATAATGCAAAACAGCCTTTTGGATGCTACTCTGAAAGGCTGTTTTTTAAGGGTATAAATATCGGTTTATGCCTGATCACGGACAAAATAGTGATGCTTTCGCCATGGAGAAAAAATGCATATTAATCACAGGTCCGGCAATATGCAGGGATTTGCGACTGGCGAAAGCGCTGCAAAAATTCGCAGACGTCATTCAAAATGCGAGCAACAGCCGGATTTTCTTCATCCTGGGTAAAAGGAGGGTTGATCTGATCCTGTTCGAAATCTCGCCTGAGCATCCGGCTGATATCGATTTCATTCACATCATTAAAAACCAGTTCCCCGAAATCATCATTTTACTCATTAACGGAGGTGATGACAGAAAACTCATTGCGAAGGGTTTTCAATATGGCGCGAAGGACGCATTCAGGAAACCGTATCATTGCGATTTGATAGCCGATAGAGTGAACGTGCTTTTAAGTCGTGCATAATCCAAACATGCAATGATTCAGAATGTGTATCTTGCCCACTAAACACACGAAAAAACACGAAAGACTTAAATTGGTAATCCATCAGAAACAGGTCCCACTACTGGTTCGCGAACTCCTGTCTGGGAACCCAGGGAAAATTACATTTACGTGAATTTTGTGTGTTTCGTGGGCTGAATTGTTGCTCAATAATTTGAAAAGGAGGATACAATGCAAAAGAAACGCATCATTCTGCTGGGGGTACTGTTTATCCTTTCAATCGTTGTGAATTGCAGCAAGGACAAATCGAGCCCGACTGAGCCTGAAATCGATCCAGTACCCGAACCGACAGAGGACTTCTGGAAGCTGAAATCCGACATGCCGACCGCAAAATACCCGGTAGCTGTGACCGTGAATGATAAAATATATCTGATGGGCGGTGTCAGCAATACAAAGGGATCGATAATTTATACTACTGTCGATGAATACGATCCTGCGACGGAAACCTGGACCGCTAAAGCCGAAATGCCGAGGCAGCGCTGGTGTTTTGCCGCTTGTGCATTGGACGGGAAAATCCATGTTGCCGGCGGCAAAAAAGAAGGCGGTGAGGAACATGTGGACAGTTCGGCTATCGACTGGCATGACGTATTTGATCCCCAAGCGAATACCTGGGAAACGAAAGCGTCAATGGAATTTCCGAGAATGCTTCTCAGCCTCTGTGCGTTGAACGGGAAGCTCTATGCCATCGGCGGAGTTTATAATTATCATTCTCTCGACATTGCTGTATATGCTGCCGTAGAAGAATATGATCCGGCGACGGATACCTGGACCAGGAAGGCGGATTTAAAAACAAAAAGATACAGCCAGGAAGCCCAAGTCGCGGGCGGGAAAATATTCGTTATCGGTGGCAATAATGTAAACACTAAAGGAGGTACTGACGTAGAAAGCACTGTAGAGGTATATGATTCTGCAACAGATTCCTGGACAGCCGCGCCTGATATCCCAACTTATAGAGACGCTTACAGGAGCGGTGTGATAGATGGCAAAATTTACGTTGTCGGAGGCTACGTGCCGTGGTCAGGAACGACAGCAGCCATCAAGATGAATGAAATGTTTGATCCGGCAACAAACACCTGGACAGAAAAAGCTGATATGAAAAAAGCCGTAAATTGGCCCGGTGTCTGCGCGTGCAATGGCAAATTGTATGTTTTTGGCGGAGGCGAGGCTAATGGGTACGGTGTTCCTCCCTTTGCGTATGTCCAGGAGTATACGCCGTAACCTATAAAAACCTTTCAAAGGTTTAAAGCCTTTCCTAAAATGAGCGGTTTCAGGTTCAGGGTTCCCGGTTCAATGGTTGTAAGCTATTGATATTGCTTTTCCAGTGCCCCATGATCCGGAGATTTTTGATAATAAATTGGGTAGAAAAATCTAACAATGCACAACTATTTAAAATTTTATCTGTTAAGGCTCATCAACCCGGAACCTTGAATATTGAACCGCTCAACCCAGTACCTTGGAAAGGTTACAGTTGTCGCTAAACAATCGGAAGGGGAGCTTGCTTCCAGGTTTTCTCCCCTTCCCTTATTTTAACAGGCTGTCCGCGAACTACCTTTGAGCTGTCATTGCGAGGAGCGTTTTTTACGACGAAGCAATCTCAGCCGTCTTTTTAGCCTGGATTATTCATATAAATTACTAAAATCAGAATTTCCGGGGATTATGCGACATTCAGACGAAAAATCAAGCAAATAAGATTTAGCCACAGATTTTCAAGGATTTAACACGGATAAAAGCAACAACGGATCAAAACAACACAGTGCAATAAATCCGTGTTTCATCCGTGCCAATCAGTGGCAAAAAAATGAATCTGTATAAATTTAAAAGCTATCCCTTGCAAGCGCACAGGATTGATATCATAAACTGAAGCATTACGGATTGCACCCATTTAATTGTTGCTTTATTGACTAAAATACATTATCTTGAGGATGAATTCTTTCATTACAGCCCGGAGCCTCAACGCGAGATGTTTTTGCCATCGACCTCGATTTTATTGCCAACGTTTCTGCGAATGGAACCTGATATTCATCCTGCTGATATTCCATAACGATTTGTAACAAATCAAAAAAGAAGGAGGGTATCATGCGAACGAGATGTATCATTTTGCTGGGGGTGTTTTGTATCGTCTTTTTTATTTATTGTGATAAAAAATCTGCGCCCACCGAACCCGAAGGCGATAAATCTGTAACCAAAACCAACTTCTGGAAGTTGAAAAATAAGCCAATGTTATCTGGCAAATTAACCCAGTCCGTTACAGTGAATGACAAGATCTATTTAATCGGCGGCACCAGTGATGAATACGGTACTGAAATTTATAAGGAAATAGAAGAATACGATCCTGAGACCGAAAGCTGGATCACAAAAAGCGAATTGCCCACAAAACGCTGGGGATTCGCCGCCTGTGCGCTGGACGGGAAAATCTATATTTGCGGGGGCGTCACCTCCGGCGGCGGGAGCGCCGTCGATAGTATTGCGACTGGTTTGCTGGAAGTGTATGATCCCCGCACCAATCGTTGGGAAACGGAAAAAGCGCCCATGAACCACGTGAGGATGCAATTCACCCTCAACGCGGTCAACGGAAAGCTCTATGCGATTGCCGGCAAACAGAGACAGTGCGCTGCTGTTGCCCAAAAAGTAGTCGAAGAATATGATCCGGCAACCGATTCCTGGATCAAGAAGAAGGATATGCAGACGAAACGGTTCGGGCATACTGCCAGTGTCGTGGACGGGAAAATTTATGTAATCGGGGGGAGCAATTACGGCAATACTATGTATGATGGCGCGATTGCCTCGGTGGAAATTTACGATCCTGCGGCAGATACCTGCATCGCAGCGGCAGATATGCCAGCCGTCAGAACCGGGCTCCGGAGCGATGTGATCGAAGGAAAAATTTATGCCTTTGGCGGAGCTGGTATCTGGACAGGTCCACTTAAGATTACTGAAATGTATGATCCGGCGACGGATACCTGGACAGAAAAAGCCGATATGAAGGAAGCCAGGGAATCGCACGCTAGCGGCATTTTCAATGGCAAGATCATGGCGCTCGGCGGATCGGGCGTGTCTGATGACGGAGCGGTGCGTCTTAAAAATATTGAGGAGTATACGCCGTAAGGGGGAATTCTGAAGGGAATGGTTTTATCGTCTCTTTCGATTGGCTGGCGGCGGGTTGCATTATTCTCAATTACCCGGTAGGTGTAAAAATTCAAAAAATGTCTTTTCAGACTTTTATTCCTGAATTTGTTTGCACGTTTAAACCGCTAATTTACAATATCTAGCACGAAGCAAAAAAACCTTGACTAATTTTCATAAAATGAGTATATTGCGGTTGGCACGTGAATTAGAGAGATTAGTCATGCTGTAGAAAATGCATGGAATTTCCCACTTGTTGTGGACAATCATTTCACAATCCAAAAATATTTAAAAGGCGCAGTTCCAGGGAGACGAAAAAATAATGACTATTGTTAAAGAAGAAGCAATAAAGCTTATTAACAGGTTGCCAGACCATGCAACCTGGGATGATATTATGTATGAGTTTTATGTTAAGAAGAAATTGGCGATTGCGTTAGAGGCAGCTAAAGAAGGACGTATGGTTTCACATGAAGAAGTAAAAAAGAGATTCTTAACAAAATGAAAATAGAATGGACTAAGCCGGCGCTTCTGGATTTAGAAAACATTCGAAATTATATTGGAATGGATTCGGAATTATATGCAAATAGGTTCATTGAAAAAGTCATTGAAGCGGTCGAGATACTCGCGAAATTCCCTCAAATGGGTCGTAAGGGATTCCTGAAGCCGATGATGAAAATATCCGTGAGATTTTGCTCTCCAATTATCGTATCATGTATAGAACAGAAGTCGCGCATATTCAAATTCTGACAGCCCTGCACGGTGCCAGAGACTTAACGCAACAAAGAAAAAAACCGTGGGAAATACGCTGAATTTTGCTGTATACGCTAATATGGCGGAACTGCATTTATTGATTGCATTTTAAATTTAAATCCCTTATTTTTAGAATGAATTCATTCACGAAAGACGTGAATTTAATCAAAGGAGAACCGGCAATCATGAATGCAAAACGAAATTCGACAGCAATCGCGTGTGTTCTGATCATCATCGCCTTCGCT
This sequence comes from Candidatus Zhuqueibacterota bacterium, assembly GCA_016927835.1. Classification (GTDB taxonomy): domain Bacteria; phylum Zhuqueibacterota; class Zhuqueibacteria; order Thermofontimicrobiales; family Sulfurfontimicrobiaceae; genus Sulfurfontimicrobium. The sequence goes on from JAFGMA010000252.1 coordinate 18,358, forward strand.
TGCGCGGGAACGTCGCGCGTTCACATCCGGTCGATAAAAGAGGAACCGGGTCGATACAGCGATCAGAGAGTTGCGGTTCAGGGGAAAGTGGTGGAAACCTTTGCATTGCCCTTCCTGGGACAGGGACTGTGCAAAGTGAGCGACGGCACCGGGGAAATATGGGTCAAGCCGCGCGGGCGCGTTCCGTTCAAAGGAGACAAAATCAGGCTAATGGGGAAGGTAAAAGTCGGACTGACCTTCGGAGACAAGAGCTTCGGTGTCATCATCGTCGAGGATGATGAAGAAGAAAAATAGCGTAACGATCCGGGTTCCAGCGTGGTCGGTTCACGGTTGAAAAAGCTCTCGCGGCATGCAAAATCGCGAGAGCTTTTTAAGTTTTTAAGCAACATCGGTTAATGCTGCCACGCCGGGCAATGTGATCCCGCCTAAAAATTCGAGCGATGCCCCGCCACCGGTGGAAACGTGCGTCACCTTCTCCGAAAGTCCTGCTTTTTCAATGGCTGCTGCCGAATCACCACCGCCGATGATGGAAACCGTCCCTTTGGCAGTCGCTTGCGCCAGGGCGGTTGCAATGGCATCGGTGCCTTTGGCAAACGCATCAATTTCGAACACACCCATCGGACCATTCCACACAACCGTTTTAGCCTTCAAAACTTTTTCCTTGAACAGCTTCACGGTTTCCGGACCGATATCCACACCGTTCCAGCCATCGGGGATTTTACCCGCCGATACAACCTTTGATTCAGCACCCTCTTCAACTTTAGTTGCCACAACGTTATCAACAGGAAGCAGCAACTCGATTCCCCGCGCGGCAGCATCTTTCAGAATTTTCTTCGCGAGTTCGATCTTGTCCGCCTCTAGCAACGAATCGCCGATACTCTGACCTTTCGCCTTGTAAAACGTGTAGGTCATGCCGCCGCCGATGAGCAGCGTGTCAACTTTTTCAAACAGCGTGTTGATGACGTCGATTTTACCGGAAATTTTGGCACCGCCCAGGATGGCAACAAACGGGCGCTCCGGATCGGTGATAGCCATTCCCAGGTATTTCAATTCATTGTACATCAAATAGCCGCTGGCGCACTGATCGAAATACTTCGTCACCCCTTCGGTAGATGCATGCGCCCGATGTGCGGTTCCGAACGCATCATTGACGTAAACATCACCCAGGGCAGCCAGGGCTTTGGCAAATGCCGGATCATTATCAGTTTCCGCTTTATGAAATCTCAGATTTTCTAGCAACATCACTTCGCCATCCTTCATCGCATTAACAGCGGCTTCGACTTTGGTTCCGACGCAGTCACTCGCCGTCTTCACTGGTTTGCCCAGCAGTTCGGACAATCTTTTTGCTACAGGTGCCATGCGCATTGATTCGATGATTTGACCATCAGGGCGACCGAGATGGGACATCAAAATCGTGCGTCCTCCGGACGCCATTATTTTTTGAATCGTAGGCAATGCTGCGCGGATGCGTTTATCATTTCGAACATTTAGTTTGTCATCCAACGGAACATTGAAATCCACCCTGACCAAAACCTTTTTCCCTTTTAATTTCAGATCATCGATCATTAATTTTCGCATTTTTGTACTCCATTAAGCTATTGGTTAATTAGTCGTAGATTGATAGTAATTTTTCGCGGTATGTTTTATTTGATGCTTCTACAAATTGATTTCAGCTTTCATTTGGTATCAGGTTCCTTGAACCGAAATTCGGAACAAGGAACCTGATTGAATCAGCATTTGAATCAATAACGCTTAATACGTTTCAGAGTTTCATCGGGTATTCAACTGCTTCTATCCTGGGCTTCGACGACGGCGATAGCGGTCATATTGACGATATCATTTACTTCGCATCCGCGTTGCAGGACATGTACAGTTTTTTGCAATCCCATCAGGATCGGTCCAATGCTTTCGGCGCCACCTAATCTGATCAACAACTTATAGGCGATATTCGCAGCATTCAAGTCCGGGAAAATCAAGACATTGGCGCTTCCTTTCAAGGTGGAAAACGGGAAGGTTGTCTGGATAATCGACGGTTCAACTGCTGTATCGGCTTGCATCTCGCCATCAATCATCAAACTCGGATCGCGTTTTTTAACAATATCGGTTGCCAACCGCACTTTTGTCGACAGATCGTGTTTGGTACTGCCAAAATTGGAGAACGAGAGCATGGCAATTCGGGGTTCGATGTCGAAACGCTTCACTGTTTCAGCGGCTAATAAAGCGATATCGGCGAGTTCATCGGCAGAAGGCGCAATGTTGACCGTTGTATCGGCGCAGAAAACAATCCGATTCTTGAAGAGCAGCAACTGCATGCCGGCAACCCGACTGACATCCGGGCGCATTTTAATGATTCGCAGTGCCGGTCGAATCGTATCCGGGTAAGGCATTGTCAATCCGGCGATTACGCAATCAGCATCGTCCATGTGCACCATCATGGTTCCGTAAACGCGACCCAGGCTCATGAATTCACGTATCATCGGCATTGTGAGTCCCTGGCGCTGTCTCAGCCGGTAATGCTCGGTACAATACGGCTCGAATTTTGGCGACTTTGGCGGATTAATAATTTTGGCACCTTCGATATTTAATGCCAATGCTTTGGCGCGCTCTTTAATAATTTCCGGTCGTCCGAGCAGAATCGGTCTGGCAATTTTTTCATCGAGTACGATCGCACATGCCCGTAAGATTTTATCTTCTTCGCCCTCGGGATAAACCACGCGCTTGGGATATTGCACTGCTTTATGAATCATAATCCGCATCATCTCGCGCGCTTTGCCGAGTCGCGCTTCAAGTTCTTCTTTGTACTTCTCGAGGTCAATCTGAATTTGAGCGACGCCGGTCTCCATGGCAGCCTTTGCCACCGCCGGCGCTTCCCACAACAGCACGCGGGAATCGAAAGGCTTGGGAATGATGTATTCGGGTCCAAAAGCGATTCTCTCGACGCCATAAGCTTTGCAAACCGCATCCGGGACATCTTCTTTCGCCAGCTTCGCCAGAGCGCGGGAAGCAGCGATTTTCATTTCGTCATTAATAGCCTTTGCTCTCACATCAAGCGCCCCGCGGAAAATAAATGGGAATCCGAGCACATTATTGACCTGGTTGGGATAATCAGAGCGACCGGTTGCCATGATGACATCCGAGCGAGCGGCTTTAGCCTCATCATACGTAATTTCGGGATCAGGATTCGCCATTGCGAAAATGATGGGGCGATCCGCCATTGAGCGAACCATATCCTGTGTCACACAATCTTTTGCCGATACGCCGCAGAATGCGTCGGCGCCGACCATTGCCTCCGCCAGCGTGCGCCTGTCGGTTTCTTGTGCGAATTCCTCTTTGTAAGGATTCATTCCCTCTTTGCGACCCTTATAGATGACACCTTTGGAATCGCACATGGTAATGTTTTCCTTTTTCGCTCCCAGCGCCACATAAAGGTTTGCACACGCGATACCGGCGGCGCCTGCGCCATTGACGACGATTTTTACATCTTCCATCTTTCTGCCCGTTATTTCGCATGCATTGACAAGCGCCGCACCCGAAATAATCGCCGTACCATGCTGATCATCATGGAACACGGGAATATTCATTGTTTTTTTCAGTGTTTCTTCGATGTAAAAGCATTCCGGAGCTTTTATATCTTCAAGATTGATCCCGCCGAATGTGGGTTCCAACAATTGAACAGCCTTGATTATCTCATCAGGATCCTGTGTATTAAGCTCGATATCAAAGACGTCTACATCAGCAAATCTTTTGAACAGAACGCCTTTTCCTTCCATAACGGGTTTTCCGGCAAGTGCGCCGATATTTCCCAAACCGAGAACCGCAGTACCGTTAGACACAACAGCAACCAGGTTTCCCTTGGCTGTATAATTATAGGCATCTTCCGGATTCTTGTTTATCTCAAGGCAAGGTTGCGCTACTCCCGGGGTATAAGCCATGGACAGATCGCGTTGTGTTGCGCACGGCTTGGTTGAAATGACTTCAATTTTGCCTTTTCTGCCACGGCTATGATATTCTAATGCGTCCTCTCTAAATGCCATAATGATTGGCGAATTGATCACTCGCCAATACTCACCTCCTTTTATCTTTAAATGTACATTGAAAGTTGTTATTTGTACAGGCAAAGACCTAATATACACATTTTAACAAGAAGATCAAGTTATTTTTACGAATAAATATTGCCTTCACAGGTGACGTTTAGCAAACGATTGATTGTGATCCTGAAACCCATATTTTCAGAGATCACCGCTTATAGCGATAGAATAAAAATTCGAAAAAGAGCTTCAAATTGCTATGAATCAGGAGGTCATCGTCCTCATACAAAGCCAGCAGGACCCCACACTTCCACGTTTACAAACTGATTAAAAATTAGAACTATCTGAAAGAGAAGTTTTACGGATGCGAGCAATTTTATCTTGATAACTGCATTAATTTTTCATATATTAAGTCTCGTTGACCGTTTGTTGGAGTCAAATTGCATTTACGCGAAAAAGATCGGAACGAGTCGATGACAAACACCAGGCGAAAAATGCTGGCCGCCGCGATCATGTTTATCATGACAACCACTCCGTTAGCCGTGAAAGGAGACACCATGCCTGATTTCCAGGGAGATGCCCGGGTGGGTAAACGCTACCCATCGGAAAAAGCGTCTTATATTGATGAAAAAACCGGCGTTACGGTAACAATGCTGACCACCACTTATGCCAGGGATAACAAGCTCTATCAGACGCATCCTTCATGGACAGCGGACGGCGCCTGCATCATTTTCAGTTCTGATCGATCCGGAAGCGAACAGTTGTATGCGTTGCACGAAGCATCCGGCGAAATCGTACAGCTTACACATGATTCAAAAGTCAGTCCCGAGCATTCATTTGTCAATCGCTATAAAAATACGCTGTATTACGTATGCGGCGACAGGATTCTGGAACTCGATATTAACAAAGCACTGGGCGCAGATGGGCAACTGCTTGATTCGAAGGCTGGTTTCCAACGTCCTTTAGCGACGTTGCCGCCGCACCTGAAGCTTTCGGGCACACTCACCGTCGATGCTGATGGAGAATGGGTGATCATCGGTACTGAGCGACAGGACAAGAAGAGCCAATGGGCGATTTACAAAATCAATCTGGGAAGCGGTGAATTCGTTCTGGTGACAGAACTCGATTTTCATGTGGGGCACTGCCAGTCGCACCCAACCAGACCGGGATTGATCATGTTTTGCCACGAAACCGGCGGTGATGCGGATCAGCGAATGTGGCTCGTGGATTCCGACGGCTCCAATCTGCGTCCTTTCTATAAAGAAACCTTTAACGAATGGGTGACCCACGAAGTCTGGTGGGGCGCAGATAGAGCGTTATTTACAATTTGGCCCTATAATGAAGAGATGCGAAAGAAACCGCATGGCATCGCTGCGGTGGAACTGGAATCCGGTGAAATGACTATTTTGAGCCAGCATGCCTATTGGCACGTTGGCGGCAGCCCCGATGGAAAATGGGCAGTAGGCGATACATTCGAAGGCGATCTTTACCTGGTACGCGCCGACACCCGACAGACAAAACTCCTCACCGGTGGACATCGCCCGCCAGGCGCCACGGTTCACCCGCATCCTTCCTTCAGTCCCGACGGCAAACGCGTGCTGTTTTGCTCTGAGAAAAACGGGCACTGGGATTTGTTTTTGATCGAATTGCCAAACTGGGAAAAGCTGCCATAAACAGTAAAATCGCGTGGCGCAAGATGCTTTCTTGCGCTCAATCTTTTCATTCATAAAAACCAATCCAAATAAAACAGGATAAGCCCATGAAAACACATTCATTCCGGCGGACAATTTTTTCAGGTGTTTTTTCGGTTGTATTGTGTTTGATGCTCAGCCCCTGCCCCGGGCAAAGCACTCGCAGCGGCAGCCTGCAACGCCAGGTCGAGCAGTTGCAGCAAAAGCTGGCTGCGCAGGAAAAAGTAATCCAGCAACTTCGGGCAGCGAGAGAGGTTGATTCGACGCGGACGGCGTTGTTACACAAAGAGGCGGAACTCACGTTCGATTCGATAAAAAAAATAAAGGAATTACATGAAATCGCACAAGAACCGTTTGAAAAATTCAGCAAAAAATCATCTGAGCAATCTCAAAGGATTTCCGATACCTGGGCTTCGTTTGCAGAAAACATGGGATGGGTGATTGCTGTTTTGAGCGGTGCTATCGTCTTCATCGCCGCTCTTGCCAGTTTATTCGGTATCCGCCAATACAAGGATATCAATGAATTTAGAAGCAAATATGAAGAAGAGGTGAAAGTAATAAAGAAAGACTTTGAAAGTTCAAAATCGGAAGCTCAGAAGCTCCACAACCAATTACAACTAATGACTGATAGTTTCAAGGAACGGATCGAAAAAGAGCGAAAAGATTATAAGGAACTGAACAGCTTATTATTTATGGCGGATCAGCACCGTAGGGAGAATAATTATACGCAGGCGATACAGCTCTATGACTCAATGCTGCCGAGGTGGGGTGATTTGCCTACAATTCATTTTCAGAAGGGCATGGCACACAGCCGTCTGGGCGAGTTTAAAAAGGCGATTGAGTCATTTTACCAGGCTATTGAATTGGATAAAACATTTTTCAGTGCATTTTACCAGATGGGTATGGCGCAGCGCAAGCTGGCGGAAACCGAAATACGAATCGAAGATATGAATGACTATTATAGGCAGGCAGTTTCAACGATTGAAAAGGCAATAGAACTTCAGAATAAAGATGGCGATATCATCGGCGTATTGGGCGGAATTTATAAACGTTGGGGACTGGCATATTACCGCATCGGGAAGACGAGAGAGGCTCGCGAATATTGGGAACTGGCGATTAAAAATTATAATAAGGCTGTGGAAGTTGAACCTGAGGTTCAGTCATACGCTAAGGTAAATATCGGAACATTGAAAATATTGCTCGGGAAAAAGGATGAGGCGCTAAAAGATTTTGAGGATGTTTTGCAGCAGAGCGAGCTAAAGGAAAACCTATACCGAGATGATTACTGGTCCTGGTTCGATAAGGGATTGGCGAAATGGGCGATGGGCGATTTGGATGGCGCAGAATTTGCCCATAAAAAAGCATTGACAAAGATATCGGAACCCACAGACAAAATTCCCGTTATCGATCAATTAAAACTGCTCATCGAAATTACCGGAGATGAAAAGCAGGAATTGGCTGAATTGATGCGGATAATGAGCGAATGAGCTGTTCAAAGGACTTGACATGATCATAAATATAATCGGCGGCTGCGACGATCTGATAATGAGCCAGAGCGAGTTAAATGCGTACATTGAAAACTATGTATCCGAACTGAAACAAGATGAAGATGAACTCCATTCAGGAGCGACTAAATGTGGTATTTGCGAAGCAGCATCTCTGGCTGCGCAAAAATATAAATTACGAATTGAAGGCTTTGTTGCATCGATTGCTATCAAAAAAGGTATCCTGGATCCCAATTATGATCGAATTAACATCATCAAAGGTAACTGGGGGGATGAAATTATACCGTGCATCAGTGAATTCGAAAAGCGTGGCAAGGAGCGCGTTCTAACACTCTGTTTCGATGGCGGCAACCTCACGAAGCGCTTCGCAGAAGAACTTATCCGTCGTAATTTTTCTGTGCTGCTCATCAAGGGCAGCAAGCGCGCAACTGATGAATTAATAAAAGAATATTCAGGCAAGGAAAATGTCTTTGTTGCGGATCTCGATGATGTCGCGGCAGTACATCGGATCATTTCAGAGCACAAAGCAAAAGGCGAGAGTTGAGCTTAACAATATGTATTTAAAGCACGTTCGGCTTTGACTGTGTCACTTTATTTTTTTCATCGCCCGAATTTCAATCACCCTGCCAATCACCACCCCATTGCCAAAAGTCACCCGCATACCGCATTTCGCCAGCATATCTTCCCAGATATCGCCCCAACCCCAGGTTGCACCTTCGATGACTGTGGTGAAAGGCGATAAGCCGTGCCTATCGAACCACCTGCCCCTGACTTCAACCTTGCCACCACCGAGTGCCCTGATGGTGTATTTTGACCTCTTTGTGACTAAAATTACCCCATACCCTCGTGAAAATCATCGCGCAACAGGATAGATTGAGAGGTTTTTGAATCGACAATCGTAATCAAATCATCATCCGCGGAATTGACCGTGCAATCATCTGTTACATTTTTATCTTTCATTTTCTTCCCGACACTTTTCTGATCAGCCTTGCTCCGCACCGGAACTTTGCCAGAATTGCATTCCTGGAACGGCTTAAACTATTTCCATCCAAAGTTCCGCACGAACCACCGGAATCAATTTAAGTATCGACCAATTGCGTAAAAAAATTACAGCGACTTATTTTTCCGGAACGCTGCGCGCCGTTGAAGTGCATCAGTCTTTCGTTTCGAGCATGCATTTCCACAAATTCATGCCCGCCAGAAAATTCGATTGCATTTTCGGAAATTAATCTTTATTTTATGAGTCACATAAGGGATTTTGCCATTTTTGAATTCAGCTATTTCAGCATGTTGTCGTTTAAACGAAACAGGAGCTAAAGAAGATATGCCAAAACTGGTTGAATGCGTACCGAATTTCAGCGAAGGCAGGGATAAAACTGTCATCGGGGCAATCACTAAAGAAATCGAAACAACTGAGGGTGTGAAATTATTGGATGTCGATCCGGGCGCGGACACCAATCGCACGGTTGTGACATTTATCGGGACGCCTGAAGGCGTGAAGGAAGCCGCCTTCAAAGCGATAAAGAAAGCCGGTGAACTCATCGACATGCGGAAACACCGGGGAGCACATGCCAGGCTGGGCGCAACCGATGTCTGCCCATTTGTCCCGGTTTCGGATGTTACCATGAACGATTGCGTGCAAATCGCCAAGGCGCTCGGAAAACGTGTTGCCGATGAACTGGGAATTCCGGTCTATTTGTATGAATCCGCCGCCACCCGGAAGGAACGCCAAAACCTCGCCGATATCCGGAAAGGCGAATACGAAGGCTTGCCTGAAAAATTGAAAGATCCGGTGTGGCAACCCGATTTTGGTGAGGCAAAATTTAATCCGCGGTCGGGTGCAACCGTCATCGGTGCGCGCGAATTTTTAATCGCATATAATGTGAATTTGAATACGCGCGATCGAAAGCTCGCACACGATATTGCGCTGTCAATTCGTGAAGCGGGACGTGCCAGCCGAGATGAAAATGGTCAAATCGTGCGCGATGAACAGGGCATTGCAATTAAAACGCCAGGCATACTGAAAGCTGTGAAAGCCGTCGGGTGGTATATCGACGAGTATGAGCAAGCTCAGATTTCCATGAACCTCGTGAATTATAAAATTACTCCTCCGCATGTGGCATTCGATGAAATTTGCAGGTTAGCAGCACAAAAGGGACTACGGGTCACCGGCAGCGAGTTGGTTGGACTCATTCCGTTGCAGGCGATGCTCGAAGCGGGCAAATATTATTTGCTGAAGCAGGGCAAATCGCCGGGTGTACCGGAAAAAGAGTTGATAAAGGTCGCCATCAAAAGCCTTGGATTGAATGATATCGCTGAGTTCGATCCCGATAAGAAGATCATTGAATACCAATTCGGTGCTCGATTTGGTCCGTTGGCATCGATGCGGGTTGCTGATTTTGCCGATGAAACATCGACAGATTCGCCGGCGCCTGGCGGAGGCAGCGTATCTGCGCTCGCCGGATCTATGGGCGCGGCATTGACATCGATGGTCGCTAATCTTACACTGGGCAAAGCAGGCACCGAAACCGAATTCGATGAATTAAAAGAAGTTGCATTGCGCGCTCAACACATCAAAGACGAGTTGCTGCGGGCAATTGACCGCGATACCGATGCGTTCAATCGTGTGATGGATGCCTTCAGGCTGCCGAAAGGTTCCGCGCAACAGCAAGCTGAACGCGAGCAAGCGATCCAGGATGCAACCAAGCAAGCTGCATTGGTACCGTTGAATGTGATGCAAACCGCCAATCAAAGCCTCGAACAGGTGCTGATAGTCGCGGGAAAGGGATTGGAAAATGTGCTCAGCGATTCCGGTGTTGCCGCCATCATGTCGCGCGCCTGTGCTGAGGGCGCCTTCCTCAACGTCACGATCAACTTGAAAGGGATCGCCGATTCCGCATTCAATGAAGAAACACTGAATGAGGCGAATCGTCTGCTCGCGCTTATCCGCATAAATGAGAAAAAAGCCCTGGATTTGGTTGAAAGCCGCATGAATGGATCACGTTGATGTTAGTCTGGTGAAGCAGGTGATGATGATATTCCTTGTAAAATTTCAACGCAGCTTGTTTTTGCTTTCAATCCTGGCTTTGCAGATGCTCCCGGCTGCGATAGCACAGGAAAATGAGGTTGTCGACACCATTCCGGTGCGAATCTCGTATACATCCAAAGCGCAGGAAGCCCGCCTTAAACAAATTGTACTTGAAAAATATAAAGCTGCGATTGAGGAAGAGAAACAAAATCATTACTTTGAAACAAGATTAACCTGGGAGCAAATCATCTACCTCCGTCTTAAGAATTATGACGTCGCCCTCGTCTTCACCCTTGCTTCGAATGAAATCAGTCCGGCATATCACACTTATTCAGAACTCGTGCATGAATTGGATAGCCTGGCTGAGCGCTATCCCCGGCTTATACGCCTCAAACAGATCGGCAGCAGCACCAGCCGTAAGGTTCCAATCTGGGCGGCTAAGCTTTCGGATAACCCGATTTACGAAGAAGATGAACCGGCAGTGTTGATCACCGGCGTTCACCACGCACGGGAACCTTTGGGTGCAGAGATTTGTTTATATTTAATCAAATATTTTTGCGGACATTACGAGCACGATGCCCAGATTAAACAATGGCTTGATGCAACAGAGATATGGCTTGTACCGGTTCTGAATCCGGACGGACTTGACCTCGCCCTTAATCCTGATCGCAGGTTGGGGTGGTGGCGAAAAAATTGTCGTGACAACAATCGGAACGGTCGATTTGATTCGGATAGCGATGGCGTTGATTTAAACCGAAATTACGATTTCAACTGGTCTGACGGCATCTCCGACGTGACAAGCCTGTACTTCAAAGGAGCGGAGCCGTTTTCCGAGCAGGAAACCCGGGCTATTCGAGATCTGGCATTTCAGCAAAATTTCATCGTAATACTCGATTATCACAGTTTCGGTGAAGCCATTTTATATCCCTGGGGAAATTTTTACAAGGCGCCGGAACAAAATCTTATCCAGGATATTGCCCGGAAATTCGCCGCATGCATTTCGAAGTTGGGCGGGCAATCAGCTTACGATGTCATTCCGCTCGATGCACGGATGGGGCAAAGTTCTGTCTGGTATTATGCAGAGCTAAACGCCCTGGCATATATTATCGAAACTGCTGATGAATACTATCCGCCGACGGAGCGAATTCAACCAATATGCAAACAAAATCTGAAAGGCATCAGGTACATCCTTGAAAGGCTTCACACCTCAAGGCTGTGCGGGCACATCCGCGACGCGGAAACCGGAATGCCGCTGGTGGCGCAGGTTAAAATAAGCGATTTGAATCGGGTATATACCAAGCCCCGTCAAAGCGATGCCCGATGGGGACGATATGATAAGATTCTGTATCCGGGAACCTATTCAATCACATTTTCAGCTCTCGGATACAAATCAAAAAAGATTCCGAAAATTGTTATTCATGAAGATAAGCCCACAGTTTTAGATGTCGAGCTATTTGAAGAGCGACCTGAACGACCATTGGGAAATTATTAGGCAGAGGATGAATAAAAAATATGCAGTTTGATTGCGTCGGATTCGGACTTTGTGCATCGGATTATTTATGCCTGCTGCCTGAATATCCCGCCCTCGATCAAAAAACCGAGTTGATTGCGTTTGCCAAAAACGGGGGTGGTCCTGTGCCGACCGCAATGGTCACGCTTGCCAGGCTGGGCGCCAGGTCGGCTTTCATCGGAAAGGTCGGCGATGATGCTGAAGGTCGCTACATCATTGATGAATTGCAAAAAGAAGGCGTCGACACCGGTGGCGTACGCATAGATCCCGAATCCGCAACGCCACAAGCATTCATCTGGATCGATAATCCAAGCGGCAAAAAAACGATTGCCCTGAATCGTACAGGCATCTCTGCATTTAAAGCAACCGAATTGAATGAGCGTTTAATTTGCAGCGGCAGGATTTTGCATCTGGATGGTCGGGAAGTAGAGCCATCGCTGCTTGCAGCCGAATGTGCGCGCAAAGCAGGACGCACGGTGGTTATGGATGTCGGTAGTCTGCGCCCGCGAATTGAATCTCTTTTAAGCATGGTAGACTATCCGGTGGTGTCGGAAAATTTTGTATTACAATATTTCGGCCGGATTGATCATGCTCAAGCTGCAGAGAAGCTGCTTCAGTTCGGATGCAGTGCCGCGGTCGTCACCTGTGGAAATAGAGGCTGTTTTGGTGCCACAAAATCCGGGATTATCTTTCAACCCGCCTTCGATGTGAACGTTGTCGATACAACCGGCGCTGGAGATGTTTTTCACGGTGCATTCATTTATGGTCTTTTGCAAAAATGGGAACTGGCATCAACACTGCGATTCGCCAGCGCGGTCGCTGCACTTAAATGCACTCAATTGGGAGGAAGAACCGGCATTCCAAACCTGGAGGGAGTCGAATCTTTTCTCAATACTCATAACTAACCAAAACCCAACTTCCGAGTCGCTACTCTGAAGATGAAAAGGAGAAAATGATTTATGAAACGCGTACATTGGTTCGTCATCATCATTTTTGCATTGAATTTTTTTATTTTAAAAACGATTACCGTTGCGCAATCGGATTCGCAGCAGAATGCCCCTAAATTGCTATATGTGAAAACCGATAAGGAAAATTTGCGGCTTTCACCGAATGGAACCATCATCGGGCAGGTCGATAAAAGCACCGAATTAAACCTTTTGGACCAGAAGGGGAAATGGGTTAAAGTCGCTATTGTGGCGTGGATGTGGGAACCTTCCACAACCGAAGATAAAGGAGCAACCCTGGGACCTCAATACAAGGCATCTATTATCATGCTGGAAACTCTCGAGGATGCTCAAAGTGTGTTGACACGGTTGAAAGCCGGTGAGGATTTTGGGGTGCTTGCGAAAGGGAAATCCATCCATCCTACCGCCGCGAAGGACGGTGATTTGGGATTTTTCAGGAAAGGTGATTTTTCCCCAGAATTCGAACGCGCGATTTTTGCCGTCCAAAAAGGGCAAACGACCGGAATCGTGGAAGTCAAGCTGCAGGATAAAATTTATTTTTGCATTTTTAAACGTACCCAGTAAGAGCCTATCCGAAAACCTGATTTAAAGACTGAATTGGATTAGGCAAAAACTGTCGTTCCCGATTAACCGATCTCGGGATTGACGCGGACGAAAAGTCAAGGAGGGTTTTCGGATAGGCTTGAAACCGGTTCAGTCTGGCGGGAGCTCCGGGCGAATTGAACGGTATCAGGTAATTGCGAGTTGCGCCTGAATGTCGGGCTTTCGCACGAAGCCCCTGGCAGCGAAACCGCTTTTAGCAAGTATCTTAACGTCATTTCCCTGGTAAAAATAGAATTTGAACTGAAAAAGGAATGTATGTGAGGTGATGCTCCCGGATGGGGAACGTAAATGATAATTAAAGGATTTATGATTTTCGAGTCTGAATCAATTCATAATTGACATCCCGTAAAATATCGGTGATTGAGGAGTGGAAAATTGTCAGGCGGTATCGGCTGAGGGTTTGCCCCCGTTTTAATTCAGGGATGATAAACAGACTGGCAAACAGCGATTTACGGACGCGCTTCAACGCTGCCAGAACGAGCCCTCGCGGCGCTTCGAATTTTGCATCGAAATTGTAATATCCGGCATGGATAAGTTTGCTCATCGCTTCCATCAATCCGCGTTGGAAAACCACCACCGGATCTTCTTCATTTTCAATCTCAATATTCTTCATTGAATTAAGAACTTCATTCAATAATTCATGCAGCTTTTTGAAAAGCGGATGTGCCTGGCGTTCATCTTCTGCATCTTCATCCATGAAATCGGCTTCCCAACTTCCGTACTGCTTTTCTAAAATATCGTCGATTTCATAATTCTCATCATCGTCCTCTTCCTCAAAATCAAACGCCTCATCATCCTCAAATTCAGAGATGTCCCAACCCATCTCCTTGAAAGCATTTCGGATGCCTTCTTCAGTATGACCATACTTATTTAAAAGCTCCTCAAACCGCTTATGCCGTTCGTCTTCCTCCTGAAAATAGGCTTCCCATTGATTCTCGTCCCAATCATTAGGATTTTCGTCGTCGGCATCATGATCGAAATCGTCAAAATCACCGAAACCGGGACCGTCGCTCATGGTTGTTCCTCTGGTTGATTCACAAAAAATTTCTGCAAACAGAACATGTACATGATAATAATATTTTTTTAAAAAATCAAATAAAAAATAAGCAATTGGAAATAAAGTTGTTTGGGCGGTCACCGGTGTTCCTGGTGTGCTGCCTGAACTGAATTCGCAAACTGGCATGTGAGGATACAAATTCTTAAGAAAATTTGAGAGGGAATATTCGAATAAATGGCACGAAATATTTGGCTCCCGGGGATTTTGAGCGAGCGTTGCACTGGCACATCAGCGGGTGACCGTTACAGACGCGAATTCATCTCGTGCTGTAAGCTGCACCCTTTCTGACGTCACAATTTGTTGTCAATCTTCGAGTGCAAGCTGCTTCCTGTCATAGACTTCATTCAGATGATCCTTGAATTCATCGTAATCATTTGCAATAAGCAAATTTTTGAAGCCATTTTCCCTGAGCTTCACTTCCGGGTACATGATGATTGGCTTGGTCGTTGCCAACTGAAATTCAACATTTCGAATCAAATTGTCAGAAGGCTCCGGCTTTTTGGGTTTCAAGGGCAATAGCCAGACATCGAGTGCGCTCTGGGCTTCAGGGTGCGCGCAATATTCCTCCTGCGATATGAAGTATATATTTTTGTATTTATTTAACCTGGAAATATCGCGATTCACATCGCCGAAAAATACAAACGCCCATTCCCTGCAACGATTTGCAACAAATTCAACCAGATTAACATTCACTGATTCATCGAAATTTCCCCAGAAACCGGCAATCGGTTGTTTTTCCATTTGAGTAGTCTCCGCAAAATTTATGCTGATAAAACGTTAATTTTATATTCTGATAATTTCTGATATGCCGACATGATCGAATCAGCCGGGCTTTGGTTGGTGTAAATCAGCAACACTGCGCTGTTTACGATATTCGCGATTCGCAGGGTATCATCGCGCAGGTTGATGCTGGGCGTGTCCAGCAGAACCAGCTCAAAAGCGATCTCGAAAATTTTAATCAACTCCCTGAAATGGGAGAATTCAAACAGCGTCCCCGAATCCGCAGTTTCGATGCCGCTATTCAGTATAAACAAATTCGATTTTCAGTTTTTTGCAGCACTTCATTGATCCCCGCCTGGTTATGGACCAACTGGATTAATCCTCTGTTTTCGCCATTCGGTGTTTTAACGTACTTCGCAGGATTTGCCAAATTGCAGTCAACCAGCAAAATTCGTTGATCCCCGGAATATTCAACAGACGATGCCAGTTTGAAGCTGATTTCCCTGAAATCTTTCAAATCGATTATCGGCGTGATGATCAGGCTCTTCAAACGCTGGTATCTGATTCCGTGCAAAATCCGCTGTTTAATTCGACGGAATGCTTCATTTAATTCAGGGGAAACGATAAGCTGTTTCTCCCTCTGCTCCACTCGCTGATGTGCCTGATATGCGGAAGCACTATGAGTGTTGATTTCATCGAGAATATATTTAATGTCTAAATATTCAATTGCTTCACCGATTTGTGTCTTGCATTGGTTGTCCATTTGTACTCCGGTCATCAAAATCTATAGCGTTCATTAAGGATGTGGGATAAAATAACCTGGATATTTTGCTCAAAAATTATTTTGATAAATAGCCACTTAAGAAATTTAAATGGGTAACCTATCTTATCCCACATCCTGAAATACAAAAACGATCTTTTCGAGCCTGAACCGGCGGGTCATTGCCTGACGGAGGCAAGACGTCCGATATCTGCCTATAAATATGAAGATTAAAGACTTTGCCGGGCCGAATATGATCGAAGAACGCTTAACATTCAAGCATTATCAAAGGTTCTTGCTGCGAACCTCACGATAATTAAGAAATCGACACATCGGGAAATAAATTTAATTAATTGTCACAATTTTGATAAATTTTTGTAGAAATGGTGAGGGGAACTGATGTGAGCTGTGAGAACGAAATTTATGTTGTATTATTGCAGAACGTTAAAATATGAAGTACCCGGCTTTGAATCAATCTTCGATTAGTTGGCTTTGAATTTATACAGAATCAAATCCCCATCCACCACCACATAATCCCTGCCGTGTACGGTTGCCAGACCCAGCTCGCGAACTTTACTCTCCGAGCCGGATTCGACCAGGGTTTCATATTTAATCACTTCCGCTTTGATGAAACCCGCCTCGAAATCGGTATGTATTTTGCCGGCGGCTTTTTGCACATTGGTGCCCTCAGAAACGGTCCAGGCGTGGGCTTCGTTCGCATTTGCGGTGAAAAAGGTGATTAAATTGAGAATCTCATAGCCGGTACGAATGATTTTATCCAGGCCCGATTCATCCAGTCCCATTTCCTGCAGAAACTCAGCCCGGCTCTCCGCATCCAGTAATGCGATTTCAGCCTGAGCTTTGCCGCAGAATTGCAGACAGACACGGTTGTGCTGGCTGGCGTAAGCGGCTAATTTTTGCTGCCAGGGATTATCCGTCAGGTGGCTTTCATCCACATTGGCGATATAAAACATGGGCTTGATCGTCAACAAATTCAGACTCAGGAGTTGGGCGATCTGGTGTTGTTCCAGGTCGATATCCTTCACAGCCATGCCCTGTGACAGGCTGCCCTGGATTTTACTCAACAATTCATGTTCTTCGCGGCTTCCTTTTTCACCGGCGCGCATTGCTTTGCTCACGCGCTCGAGCCGGCGATCGATAATTTCCAGATCCTTTAAAATGAGTTCTGTATTCACAATATCGGCATCGCGCACCGGATCCAAAGCGCTGTCTATGTGCGCCACATTTTCATCTTCGAAACAGCGCACCACGTGGGCAATCGCATCCACACCCTGAATGTGACTCAGGAATTGGTTGCCCAAGCCTTCGCCCCGGCTCGCACCTTTCACCAGCCCGGCAATATCCACGAATTGGAGTATTGTCGGTGTTGCTTTGGCAGAGCCCACGATTTTCCGGATCATTTCCAGACGCTCATCAGCAACGGGAACAATCCCGACATTGGGTTGAATCGTGCAGAACGGGTAAGCCGATGCTTCAACCTGCATCGCCGTAATCGCATTGAAAATCGTAGACTTACCAACGTTCGGCAATCCCACGATCCCGCAAGAAAAGCCCATAACTGGCACTCCTGAATATATTAGCAGATTACTGTTTTCGAAATATAAACAGATGAAAATGAAAAGTCAACCGGAAAAAGCGAAAATTTCAAAGCTGTAGAAAATTTGCTATAATCAGACAGACATTTGTTGCAAAAAATCAACAAAGGTAGTGTTTGAACGAGTATGAAAATGTATGGTTAATATTTAGAAAATAAAGGGCTTGGAGCTTTTATTTTTTTGGGGGTATGGGATTTGCGAAGTGGGGATAAGCAATTTATGGAGCGTGCAACTTTGATTTACTTTTTCACCGCTTATAACGGGAGTAATTTGACCATAAGGATGAGTGAAATGAAGATATTGTTGATTTTTCTTGTTCCAGCACTCTGCGGGGCAATGCAGCCGCGCAGGCGAAGTGCAAGTGAGGTTGGGCAATCCTAATGCACGCCCCAAAGCGGCACGCAGGCATTCCTCCAGTGATCGTCGAAACAAGATCCAAATAAAATGGGGAGAAATAAGCCGAGACGAACACCTTCTTTTTGATTAAATGGATTCAACTTGTATCAAATCAGTCAGCGTGAGCAAATGCCTGTCTCTTGTATATACTTGTTACGGGTGAATTTGTAACATTGCATTTTTATTTTGTCATTGCGAGGCATTTTTTGCCGGGGGCGCCCAGCCGAAGCAATCTCCACTGCTATTGCGTCAACATAAGAGATTGCTTCGCTCCTATCGTCGCTCGCAA
>JAFGMA010000253.1 GCA_016927835.1 Candidatus Zhuqueibacterota bacterium
AAAATTTGGTTAAAAATCAAGCGAAAAATGATAACTTGCTCAAAGCCCGGTTTTAAATTCAAGGAGCCTCATTGAAAAACTGAATCCGAATGTCTGCAAAAAATAATATTTTTTACTTGACATCAAGAAGATAATTATCTATATTATGGTGAACAAATTTTCAACTGAACAATTGTTCACAATAGGAGCCGATATGACAAGAGAACTGACTGAAAAGCAGGCGGAAATGCTGCGTGCCATCAAAGAATGGATCACGGAAAACGGGTATCCGCCGACAGTTCGTGACTTGCAGGAGGTTTTTAATTTTGCATCGGTGAATGCGGTACACAAAGTCTTTGTGGTGCTGGAAAAAAAAGGATTTCTAAGGAAGAAACAACGCGGCAGTGCCCGTGGTTATGAGGTTGTCGGATGGAAACCGTTCGTTGACGATCGGGTTAAAACCCTGCCGCTGGTGGGACAGATTGCCGCGGGTCCGCCAATCGTTGCCTACGAGAATGTCGAAGATTATATACCAATTGATGTTGATACAGTTGGCGTCGAAGGCGATTTTGCGCTGCGCGTCAAGGGTAATAGCATGATTGATGCGGGAATTCAGGACGGGGATATTGTCATCATTCAACAAACCAATACCTGCGCCAATGGCGAAATCGCGGTTGCCCTGCTGAATGACGAAGCAACGGTCAAACGATTATACAAGGAGACGAATCGCTACCGTTTGCAGCCGGAAAATCCGGAGCTGAAGCCGCGCTACATCGCAGCCGATGATCCCAATTTTCGGATTATTGGCAAAGTGAAAGCCTTGATCCGCCGATACTGATACTTGCGCTTAAATCTGCATAATTGATGGAGGGAAACATGTCAGGACAAAAATATCTTTTCGGGAGATGGGATGAATTCTGGGGACGCTATAAAGACCTGCGCGCCCTGAATAATGCCTACGATCATCTGGATATCATTTTCAGGGAAATTGAATCGTCAAGCGGTGAAATATTATTGTCCACGGATATGTGCGACATCCAGGAGGAACTGATAAATCGGATCGAGAAGCTTACAAGCAATCAACTCATACATCCTGCGAGCTTACCCCCAATTTCCTCATAACTGCTTAAATTCCAAAACCAGGGATTAAAATTTCTTCAGCATCGTCTCAGGGTAGAGTCGCTGTTTTTCGATATCCGCGACGCCATTTCCTTCGCGCCATTCGAGGAAAATTCGATTTTTAGCATCCATAAAAGCCCGAACCGTTTCCAGACATTGGAATGCAGCATTTATTTTATGCTTCACTTATTTTTTTGATATTTTGTAAAAATACTACTAATCGACTGACACATCATCCGCTTTTACCCGACAGGAGGCAACATGCTGAATACTAAAACTTTGAAAAAAAAATCATGGATGACCAGTCCGCTCTGTACAGCATCTATCGCTACCTTCTTTACTGTTATTATTTTAGTGCTCAGGCATCTTGTACAAAGCCGCATTCAATTTACGCTTACTACCAGTTTTTTTGAAATAATTTCTTTCCTGATTATTTTATTCCTCCTGGTTTCATCCGCCTATTTAGTAGGGAAAATCTGGCTTTTTAACACAATATGGGTTCGTGAAAAATGCAAAAAGCCACGCATAAACTGAAAGGCAACATAAAATGAAAAGGCATGCAATCCTGTTCCTCATCAGTTATTCGCTGATAGCAGTCATCTTCATTTTTTCTCGAGGATTGGAACTCAGTGAATGCGATGTTGGCGTGATTCAGGGATTCATCGAGTGGTTCGGGGTGCTTTATGGATTATTGCTGGCGATGATCGTCGTGGAAGTCTGGCAGAAATATAATCTTATCAACAATGAAATAGATAAAGAGGCTGATGCGCTTTACTTGCTGGTTAAAACAGCGGGCTATGCCAAAAATACGGTACAGCACCAAAACCTGCTGCGAATTATCCATGATTACGCTGCGTTCGTTTCACAAACGAAAAATGGCTATGAAAATTCTGCTGAGAAAACAAACGGTCATTTAAAAAAGCTTTATGATTGCGTCGGTGAAATCGTATGCGGCTTGAAGTCCGATGCAATCGCAACAGAACTGATCCATCGCGTCAATGAGGTGGTCGATACACGGGGTGACTGGATTGCCCGCACAAAAGAACACATCTCCAATCAACTCTGGATATTGCTCATAATCGCATCCTGCGTGTGGCTCCTCAGCTTCTTCGGCTTGAAAATTCAAAGTATCTGGATAGCACTCGTGATAGTCGGAAGTTCAGTTTTCGTGGTGACAGCACTGCTTTCGTTTGCCGCAGATCTGGATAACCCGAAAACAGGGCTGTGGACACCCAATTTCGATTCTTTCGATTTGGTTCTGGAGGAAACCTCGAAGCTTTTAAATAAATCAGGCGGGGGTACGACGCACTAAATTTTAATGAGAATAACACGATCTCATCGCCGGGACGAGAATCCATTCGCTCCCGATTTTATCCTATCTCTTGCTGCCATAAAACGCGCTCTTTTCAATTTGACCCCGCATCGCCTCCAACCGCTGATAATCAACCGACGCAATCTCCGATCTTCTTGCACGGATGATCGTTGAATCCAGCAACATTGCCTGCTGCAAAAAATAGTATGCATCGCTTCTGGCGCGCCTTCGATAAAGCAAATACGTATTGAAATAGCCTGCAGCGGTTTCACGCGCATTATAGCCGGAGGGAATGATGATCCGTTTTCCAGGTGCCAGGCTATCCGGATTGGAAATCAGCGGATAATTGGCGTTGAAAATATAGGGCCACAGCGTGGCTTGCCGATAATGCTGCGCTGCCAGATTCCATAAATTATCACCAGAAGTAACTTGATAATATTCCTGAATCTGACGACGCCCTGAAACAGGAACCGCACTTTGATACTCGTCGTTTCGGCTGGCAATATTTTCCTGCATTGAACCAGCGGCATCCGCACCGATAACATGCTGATTTTCCCGCGCAACATGTTCGACATCAAACGGGATAATTCTGTGATATTTTTGCAGAAAAATGTATATCACCAGCACGAACAAGCTAACAAAAAGCATACTCACGAAAACCAGGCTTGTATTTGTCGTTTTCGGATGTCGTATTTGCTCTTTGTGCACCCGACGAACCGGCTGCTGTACTATCCTTTGGCTGGGAATCGTCGGTTTCTCTGCCGGCTCCTTTTGTTTTCCCTCCGCCGCGTTTGATTGCGGTGCCAATGAATCTTCAACCGTATCTGCGTCTTCGGGAATGGTTGGCACAGACTTCAGCAATCCGAATTCCTCTTTGGTGTTTTCTTCCTCGGGGCTAACAGGCTCAGGTCCCAGGATAAGTGGCTTGAGATGGGCATAGGGCGCGTTAACTGCTTCTTTCAATGATTTGGCAGGATTGAAATTGACGCGGTACTTTCCGGCGAGGTCGTGCAGTTCGCCGGTTTTCGGATTCTTTGCCTGACGGGGTTTTATCCAATGCAGTGAAAAAGTCCCGAACTCATGGATGCGCACCTGTCCGTCCCGTCGTAAGCCTTCCTCGATGACATCTGCATATTCATAAATGAATTGACGAATGAATGACGGTTCAAGATTGGTCTCATCAGCTATTTTGTCGATTAATTGCGTGAGCTTGATTTTTTGTGCCATCACTCACTCCTCTCATTGATCCGCCTTTTCAATTTTGAACCCGGCTTGAAAATAGCATTTATTCGAGGAGGCAGCCGAAGCCACTTTTTGGTGAATGGATTGAAGCTCCGTCTTGGCGCGCGTTTTTTAATATCGAACGTGCCGAATCCTCGGATAGATACGCCATTGCCCTGGACAAGGCTTTCGCGGCTGGCTGCCAACAGGCGCTGCAAAATTTCCCGCGCCTGTGTTTGGGATATATTCAAACGCGCGGCTAGGATGCTGACGACTTCAGTAGTGGTCATAACCTGAAATTTGAATACGTTGTTTGCTATCTTCGAGTGTAATTCTGATTTTAACTGCAACGTTGCTAAGATATTGATATTAATGTTAAATGTCAAGCAAAAATGTAACAAATCGGTAATGGCTCAATTATTGGTTCTTTTCATAGCTTACAATGCCTCTTGAGTTCCCAAACGGGAGTTCGGGAACCAGAAACTGGGGGATTACACAAATCGGTAAAGTGCAGATACGGGTGGCTAAACAGGTTATGGGATTTCCGAACCGGCGAATGGAAGCTTGAGGTTAAGATTTAATCTTTCGGCTAATAATTACTTGATCTTAACTTTCATTTTAATTATCTTTCATTGCAATTTTTATTGAAAAAGTTTCGCATTCTAAATTTCGCATCAAAACTTCGTGCACCCTCCGCCTGGATGAATGCGAAAAAACCTGCCTTCCAATGCGCAAAATTTCGAAAGGAGCACGATTATGATTCGTTTACTCAGAGCTACAGCAATGATCGCCATTCTAACCACACTAATTGCATCTGCCCACGAAACAGGCGAATTGCTGGTTTTCAAAAATCAATCATTTCCAATTAAAATTTCATTGAGCAGCCAAGGTGCGCAATCGGACAAGGTGCAATTTACATCACCGTCCTGCAATAAACCAGCAACAGGTTTTGATGGGGTGCTCTTCAATGGCAGGGCAACGGATACCACCTGGGCGCTTGAAGTCAGCTATTTGAAGAAGAGTGGTGACTTTTCAGCCTGGATCGCAGCACCCTGTAAATTTTTCCCGAAGGGACGGTTTTGGGCAAAGGCTATATTGCCCGAAACCGCACAAGGCAGCCTGCGCTACCGCGTTATTGACAAAGGGCAAGCCCGCCAATCGGTCATCACGATCTATGCGATTGAAGTCTTTGATTCGCATGCCAGCGAGGATACACCTATAAAAAGCTTGAGGCGCGATAACCGGGATGAATTTTATGCAGCGCTGGATTCGCTGCCCCGACCGGCGATGATTTCCAGGGAGGAGTGGGGCGCGCTGCCGCCCGCCGGCACACAAATACCGCACGATCCCTACCGCATGACACTGCACCACACTGCGATGGAACGTATTCAAACCATTGAAGACGGCATGGCGGAGATGCGCTTCATTCAGGATTTTCACATCAACGGACGCGGATGGAAGGATATCGGATATCATTTCTGTATCGATGACGCCGGACGCATCTACCAGGGCGTGCCGGAAACGATTGTTGGTACGCACACGGGAGGCGCAAACACAGGCAATATCGGGGTGAGTATGATGGGCAATTTCGACCTTGAACCGCCGCCGGAGTCCATACTCGACGCTGTAATTAATCTGTTCACTTTCCTCGCTTGTGAATATCATATTAATCCCGATTCGGTCATGGGACATCGAGACTTCGGTCTCACCAGTTGTCCAGGGGAATATGCTTATCCGAAATTGGTTGAAATTCGAAATCGCATGCGACAAATCCTCGCTTTTGATGCGCCTTACGTCACAGATCCGGTTCCTCAGCCTTTTTCAACTGAAGTTAACACGGATGCGATTTTATCCTTTCATATCAAAGACGATCTGGAAGGAGTGGACATCAATTCAATCCGCGTCCGAATCAATGGTGAAATAATCGCTCCTACAAATATCTCCGGTGATTCGAGCGATTATTGGGTGCGCCATCGCCCGCAGCCCGCTTTCGAAAAAAGCAAACATATCACGGTTACAATCGATGCCGCAGATTTAGCTGCACCACCCGAAAGCTTGCTTTACGCGTACAGCTTCAAAACCGAATCCGTCGACCTGTTCGTAGAAACGGTATTTGGCGATTCCC
The DNA here is from genome assembly GCA_016927835.1 of Candidatus Zhuqueibacterota bacterium. Taxonomy (GTDB): domain Bacteria; phylum Zhuqueibacterota; class Zhuqueibacteria; order Thermofontimicrobiales; family Sulfurfontimicrobiaceae; genus Sulfurfontimicrobium. Next base: position 5,757 of record JAFGMA010000253.1, read on the forward strand.
TGGCAAACGGCAAGCTCGAACTGGAAGGCGTGTGGGTGAATGGAGCACTTGACGTTTCGATGCCGGGCTTGAGCGCGGGTGACATGCTTTGGGCACTCGACACGCTTTCCAATCACCGGGCTAAAATTTCCCCCGATATTCCCGAATCAGGCAATTATAAAATTTATATGGCGCATGCCAGCCAATATATTGGTTACAACGCACATTATAAATTCACCAATTCAAATGGGATTTCATCCGAAGAATTCATTGAGTATAACAGCAGGTATAATGGCGCCTGGGGCATGCTCGGGACGCAACCGGTCTATTTCGATGCCGGCTCGCCTTCAACCGGTGCCATCGAATTGCTGCCTGTAAACGGATTGCCCAGCATTATGGCGATTGATGCGTTCCGGTTTGAAAAGATCGATCAATTTCAGCCGCCTGAAATTCCGGAGCTTAAATATGTAAAACTCAACGCAGCGGGCAATCTGGAGGTGGCATGGTTTCCCTCGCTGGAAGGTGATGTGATAGGCTATCGCCTGTACCAGAGCACCGATGGCAGAACCTTTGGTGATCCCATTGCAGATGAAACACAACTGCAAACCGCGGATAGTGCATTCACCATGGACGTACCGGAAAGTTCGGCGTCCTATTTCAGGATCATCGCTGTGGATAGCAATGTCCACTATTCTGAAACAGGTCCTTCCGAACCGATTTTAAGCGAACCTTCGGATATCTATGGCTTTTGCCCGCAAAGCGATGCTAAGGTACTGATTGTTGATAATTTCGATCGTCGCGCCAGTTGGGGTTCGGGGCAGCATTTTTTCGTGCGGAACTACGGCGAAGCCCTGATATCCAACGGGTTGGGTTTCGAATCATGCGCCAATGACGCCGTTCAAACCGGCGCTGTTGATCTTATCGCGTATGATATCGTAATCTACTTCTGTGGTGATGATAGCGACACTGATGAGTCCATCGCGTTCGTGGATCAATCGAAACTCATGGATTTTCTAAATTTTGGCGGGAAGCTCTTCATATCGGGTGCCGAGATCGGCTATGATCTTGCCCGACCCGGTCGCCTTGAAATCGATGCCTTCAACAAGCTTTTCAAAGCTAATTACGTCGGCGATGATTCCGGAATCAGGTACTGCACCGGTGCTTCGGGCAGTTCGTTTGATGGGATCCGGCTCGATTTCGGTGAAATTACCGAAGATACGTATATCGAGGATTGGCCCGATTATATTTCGCCCTACGGCGGAAGCCGTGCCGCACTGTACTACGGCAATTCATCCAAAGTTGCAGCCGTCGAATACAGCGGTCAATTTTCGCAAAATGCCATTGGCGAGGGTCAAGTAATTTACTTTGCTTTCGCGTATGAAACAATTTATCCCGCCCAGAGCCGCGCAAACGTCATGGGTCGTATTTTGAATTATTTCGGAATTGAAACCGGGATTCCGGACAATGATTTTGCGCTACCTGCGAGCTACTCGCTCTCTCAGAACTTCCCGAATCCTTTTAATCCATCCACAATAATCAATTTCAGCCTGCCCGGAACCAGCGAAATGAAGCTTACCATCTTCAATGCCCTGGGGCAGAGAGTGACAACGCTGGAACAGGGAAAAAGGAAAGCCGGCAACCACCGGATCACCTGGAATGCGGTGAATGATCGTGGTGAAGCTGTTTCGTCGGGCATTTATTTTTACAGGCTTGACGCGGATGAGTTTTCTGCGACGAGGAAAATGTTACTCGTCAGGTAATGGCTGAATTTTCTCAATAGCGCTTTATGCTGATTCGGTAAATTTTAAAAGTTTGATCGGAATATATACTTGTTACGGGTGAATTAGTAACATTACATTTTTATTCTGTCATTGCGAGGCATTTTTTGCCGGGGGCGCCCAGCCGAAGCAATCTCTACTGCTATTGCGTCAACATAAGAGATTGCTTCGCTCCTATCGTCGCTCGCAA
>JAFGMA010000254.1 GCA_016927835.1 Candidatus Zhuqueibacterota bacterium
CATCCCTGTTTATAAATGGATTCCCGTGGTCGGCATCCCGATCAACGGACCTCGGGAATGACAAGGAGGGTTTTCGGATGATTGCAAGAGCTTCTATATCCGCAGGAGCCCCCAGACCACCAAAAGTCCCCCGATTCCAAGACAAAGATAAAAAGCAATCGCCAGACCCTTAATTTTTTTTGTGATCTGCCCGATGAGTTCACTCTTGGACTTCATGGAAATGACGTAAGGTTCTTTCTTTTCGGGATCGGCTGGTTTTTCAAAGGTCAGTTCCCCGCTTGAATCAGTCACTTCACCGCAAATGAATATTCGGCGATCGACCGGCAACAGCCATTCCTGATAGCTATAGCCCAGCAACCGGCGACGGGATGAGAGATTTGCCCCTAAATTCAGCGTCAAGCTTCCGATGGTGATGCTGCCAACTGACCCGACGCGCTCGAAAGGCTCATAACGATCGATCACTTTTTCCAGTTCAATATCGGCGCCATTCGGGCTGACCTTTATCGATCCGGTTCCGTCATCGACAAAAAACGGTTGATCGCGCTCATTGCTGGCGACAACATCACCGCCCGATTGTACTTTTTTAACCAGGTTCCCCTGCTCATCTTCTCCTTCGATTGTCTCTTCCCATTTTCTTTCAACCACCGAGCGATACTTAACGCAGGGCGTATTTGAAATCTCGGATTCCAGCGGTTTATCGGAACGAATCGTGCCGTGCAGCGCAATCAGTTGTTTGTAAAAGCCCTTTCCGAGCCCTTCACTCACGCCTTCGAATTCGGCAGTCAAATCCGCAATTTTTGCCTCTCGCGCAAAAGCGATGGCTGCCACGTTGCGCTTGTTTCGCCGGTAAATCCAGATTAAAATAAGTCCGATCAGAATGACGCAACCGCCCGCTATGATGAAATTCATTTTTTGATCCCTCCATTCAAACACGTCTATACGGTTAAGATAAGCAACCAGTCCCGAAAAACAGGTGCTTGTGGTGGTTTCCAGTTTCCATCGCCATCGGCAACGACTGCACCAAATTCGTGTATTTCACCGGTTGACGGATTGGCGAGAATTGCCTGATAATTCACATCCTTTTCGATCCCGTTTACCTGTTTCAAAGGCAAAAATGGACTGAAATAAATCATTCTTACTTTTCGAGGAATTCCTGCTGCGTACGCTCTAAAATAGGCATCGCTCGGATCACCAGCCGTATTCACCCATTCCGGGTGCGGTTCGAATTGCCACCACGGATATTTTTCCAGCAATCGCTTTCCGATACCAAGATGCGCTGAACCTGGCAACCGACAGGCATCTTCCCACGGCAGGTTGCCCCATGATGAACCGTGCGGTGAGGCGCCAAAGGCTTTTTCCCTGGTATTCACCTGCCAGATGCCGTTCGCACCGTAAGTATGACCTGCAGCGCCCGAAAGCATGCTGCCCCAAAAAAGCATGCGCTGAACTTCTTCCCGGCTGGCTTCAAGGATTCCTTCGTAACACACTTCGCCCACCAGCACCGGCATTTTGGGAATCTGGTTTAGCGAATGGACAACGGACTTGATTGTATTCGGAAACGATTGATGGCTGCTGTGCCCTGTCTGGAGCATATCGAAGTCAAGGAGCCCGGGCTCGTGAATCTGCTCCCTGCCATATTGTGTAGGGTGAATTGTGACCGGATGCCCGAATGCATTCAACGTTTTCACGTAACCAGCGAGTTCAGTCCATCCGTCTTTCTCCTGACGGCTATCCGCTTCGCGATTTTGAGATAAATAATAGGACATGGTAGCTTCACCTGCCAAACACCAGACTACGGGCAACGCGGCATAGCGGGCGATCAGATATCGCCAGTGCTGTTTCATCTTTTCCACGCCCATAAAATTGATAAAATAGCCCCAACAACCCACAATGCACGGAACCAGCCCGTGATTCACCAGCCACTCAATTCGGATGTCCATCCGATCGAAATAATCCGGATTGATTCGGGAATAACCAGGTTCCCAGGGAAATCCGCCTTCGTTGGCGCCTCTCTCATCAAATTCCGGCATATCCGGGTACAATCCGGCGACGATTTGAATGACCGTATATCCTTTTTCAATACGGTCATGCGCGAGTGATTGAAACTCACCGGGCCATTTAAGCCGCTTGCACAATCCCATCCACCAGGTGTCACCGAGCCAGAAAAAGGGCGTCCCGTCCCGGTGCTGTAAATGGCGCTTATCAGGTGCGATATTTAATAGACCATGCTGAAACAGCGGATTTGCACCAGTATAAGGCACCACTTCAAATTCACCGGTTCTGCCGTGCAAATCCTGGTTCGAGCTATCGCTGCATTGCGTTTCAAACCGATGTTTCCCAATCTCCCCGGATGCAAAACGCACGTACCATTGATTGCCACCCGCCCAAAAAGCCGGAATTTGTAATTTTACACCTGATGGTGTAATAAGTGTCACGTTGATTTCGACATCGTTAAAAGGATCAGCATATCTTTTTGCCGAACGGAACACCCACTCGAGCATTCGATTTTTTTCTGTTGTTCTCACTTGCATACTCCTCTCCTCTAATGCGGTTCTTTAAGTTCGTAGATTTTCATTCTTATTTCCGTTTGAATATCATTCAGATAGGTAATGAAAATCCTGAAGCTTTCATCAGCTCTCAGTTTTTCAGTGATCAATTGCTCGAACGCATTTTCGCGCAGCCTCCTTAATTTTGAAATGGCGGATTTACAGGCTTCGATTGTCTTCATGTCATCCAATTGCTTTTGAATCACCATTATTTTTTTATAATAGACATCGATGCGATTTTTCTTGCGTCGTGAATTCCAGCGCGCAAATGTCGTGATCCCTCCGAAAGCTGCCAATAAAAAAGAAAGGATAAATCCGTACATTTCTGCATAACGCTCCAGGAATGAGGGTTTATCGCGTTCCAGATAGCGCCTGGCACCCGGATGCAACGGAAAACGCAAGTGCAGCGGATCAAAATTTTCGGTAATTTGACTCAATAATTTATTCTTCAAATCCACAGCGATGACTTGCTTGTTATCGAGAATCGCTTTCAGCACGCGCATCACAACCATGTCTTCGATATCATCTCGCGTTAGCAGAACAGCGTCGATCGCCGCCGTGAGGACCGGTTCAGGGGGAGTATTGCCATATATATTTTTGGGAATAATATATGGTTTAGCGAGCGGGTATTTCATGCAGAATCCATCGATTGCCGATCCGCGGTTGGCTAGCTGATGTTCACCCAGGCTATACAATTTGCCGCCATGCGAGAGCAAATTGCTGATTCTGGGATTGCTAAATCCGGTCACCATGCAGTGTATGTCAATACTATCGAACAGGCAATTTTCAGTATAATCCAGATATTTGGTATGATATTGCGTGGAATCGATCCCGAATTCTTCGAACAAAAATTGGGTAAATTTCGCGGTGCCGCTATTTCTCGGACCCATCGCAACAGTTCTTCCCACGACGAGGTTGCTGAGTGATTTCGGGCGCAGCCCATCTTTGTAGATCATGAAGAAAATTTCAGGATAGAGCGGCAGGATGGTTCGAATCCCGGCGTCGATCACACTTTTCTCACCTGTGGCGAGTACTGAGAAGGTGACATCGTTCTGGGCAATGCCGAATTCAACTTTGTGCTTCGCCAACAATCGGCAATTACTCGTTGAGTTCAAAATGAGCGATTCGCCATCCAATTGTACAGGTCCGTTCAGCACATGCATTTGAATACCATCCTGCTCATGCAAAATTTCCGCAATGCTTTTCGCCACTGTATAATATGAAGTTGCAGTGGAACCCGCAGCGAAGCGATATTCGCGTTGTTTGCTTCCGCAACCAGCGAAAGTGAGAAGGAAAAACGCCAGGAATATGGTATGCAAGGGAATAACGGCTTTGAATTTTTGCCATTCCATTGTTGAACCTGAAATTAAATTCTAACAGAATTTCAAAGTTTCAGTAAAAACTTATAAGCCACCACTAACGTAACCAGTTAAAAAAAAACACATCTTCAGCTTCATACCGAACCCTACCGTAGCCTCGTATCTTTAATTCCTTGAAATCGAAATTTTAGAAATATGCTGAAAGATTCGGAATTTGTCAAGGTATTTTTCAAGATTTGACAAGTCACTCATTTCTGGCATATTCAGCAAAAAGAAAAAAACAGAACAGAGGCTTTGTATATCTGAATCAGCGCCGCCGCTGACAAAATTCCAGGTGCATTGATTTGCCTCTACCGCGGCACAAAAGTATATTCATACACACCAGCGCGCCAGAAAGACTCCGCATCCTGCCCGATGCGAGTGAGATAAATTTCAAAATCCAGTGTTTCCCGGTCTTCGAGGACACAAAAGTTAGAAAGCTGCAATTTATCCGGATCATCTTCCCGGCGATCATCCACCAGCGTGCGATTATTTTTTTTCACAGCGATTTTTTCTTCATCAATTTCAGTGATATAAAGCGGGTAGCGCGGACTATTGCCTTCTGGCGGTTGCTTAACAATATTTGCCAGCCAATAGAGTTTGCCATTTTTGGTTGACCGGATAAAATGATGTATGCTCGATGGCGAATAAAACCTTGTTCCGTCATCATATCGGAATTCCTGCACCGGCGAAAGCGTCATTCCGCTGTCGGTTGAGGTGCAGAACCATTTTCTTCCCGACTTGGTGCTGGTGTTGCTGCCGCGGCATACGATAAGTAGTGTCCCATCGCTGAGTATGGCAACTGCCGGTTCAAGCAATCCGCGTGAAGAAAGCTCGGGCGCGATATATTGTTGATTCGAAGCCAGCCACTGACCGGTCTCCGGATCGCGCCGCATTAAAACCACTCCGCCACGATTCAGGCTGTATTCATCTCCGTGCTTATAACAGACCATTGGCAAAAAAGCCGTTCCATCCCTCGCAATGGCGATATTCGTTCCGAAGTACGCGCGATTTCGCTCTAAAAATTCATGCGCGAACGGATTTTCAGGTTCATATTCCGGACCAGCTTCATATCGGAGCTGCTTTTCAACGCTGTTTTCGAGCACAAAAACCTGGTTTACAAAAGCGTGTTCGCCGCCCCAATTGAATGTGTACACATCGTTGCCGGGCCAGAAACGTCGCATTCGCAATTGGTACAAAATTTTGAGACCGGGATCATAAAAATAGCGACCAGGATAAGTCACCAATCCTCCTTCAGGAAGCTGGCGCGTTACGCCTTCAATCGGTGACAATGGGGTCCATGTTTTACCATTATCGTGGGAGACTCGTTGCGCATAATTCAGATACGTATCCGATTCACCGGATGTCCGGTGTACTTCAAGCCGGGTTAGCTTATCATCAATATAGCTGACTGTGCACCAACGGGCTTCATTTTCCCCGGCTGGAGGCAGGTAAAGTTTGCGTGACAGCATGGGCGTTTCTCCGGATGGATGACAATTGATAAAACCAAAACAAAACGCGATACACAGCAATGAATTAGCGAGGGCAACTGCTTTGCGCGCTGTTGAATTCATTTTATTCCTTTCAGCAGGTGTTATGATGAAACGAAGTCGCAAATTTGGATTGAATCGCTTCAGCCGGGTGGATTCATGCGTGACACATCAGTATTGTTATTGTTTTCGACGTCAAATCTACTCATGCCCTTCAAAAAATCCAGTGATGAGTGAATTCACTTTTTCCGGCTGCTCTCCGCCCATCAAATGCCCGGCATCGATGATCTCCACGCGAACATCGGGCATATCCTGCACCAGCGCTTTGGCTTTAACGGGATCGCCCACCAGGTTATCGCGCTCTCCGAACACAAACAGCACCGGCACAGCTATGCTCTGGCGCGCTTCGGCTGAAATCGGCAGGGGAGCAACTTTTGCCGGAAAGACACCACTCATCAGCAGCCGAAACCATTCACCATATTCTTCTTTTAATTTAGCGTCATCACTGAATGCCCAGCTAAATGTGCTTTCCTGAACGGATTTTAGCGGAAACAATTGGGCGAATGTAATTCGCATGACAGACTGGATTGCCCCGGAATAGCCCATGGGTCCGAGCAATGCCAGCTTCTCCACCCGCTCAGGATGATGCAGGGCGAGATTGGTGCCTATGAATCCTCCTTCGGATGCGCCAACAACAACCGCTTTCCCCACCCCAAGTTTATCGGCGATCTCGGCGTATAAATCGGCTTGATCCTTGCCGGTTTTCATAATGTTATCAAGGCTGGCAAATTCGCTTTTGCCGGCGTCGCCAATCAGATCGATCGCATACGTTTTATAAAATTTGCTCAGCGCTTCGATATTAAATTTCCATGACCAACTGGATACACCTGAAGCATGCAAGAGCAGCATCGGCGGCGCTTCGTCGGGACCGCTGGCAATCACGTGCACTTTCCCGTACCGGGTATTCAGAAAAATGTCCTCGTAGGGCATGGGCCAATCTTTCATTTTTTCGTCGTATATTTGCATGAGTCGGGCTTCGATTGCCGGTGATTTATATATCGAAGCCGCGCCTGAGCTAACGAGCAGCTTTGCGAAGACAAACAGTAATCCCGCAAGTAAAACAATCCGCAATGTCGGATGAATGGTTTTTTTGAAGCGGTTCCGAATGAACGTGTTGAATGGCGGCAGACATAGTAATACCACCAGAAACAGAACCAGCGCATTGAGCCAATTGTTGAGCATTAACATCGAAATGGTCAGCAGGCTAAAAATTATTGCAAAGAACCAGCCCAATACAAGCCATACATATTTCATGGGTACGCTCCTTTCGGTCTATGATCCCAGGTCTGCTTCCGCGGGAAAATTCATAACCAGCAAGCTTATTAATACAGCGAGATAGCGAGTAATCACATATTACCAAAATATAACATAATTTGTGCTGAATACAAGGAAAAAATTCATTCAAGCGTAATCCCTCAGTGACTGGTATTTTTAAAAGGGTATTTAATTGACTATCTGGTATTGATTTATAGAACACTGATGAAACGGATTAGGCGGATTTATACTGATTTTTATCAACTTAAATGTATCTATTTATTTCAAACCAATTCTCAAATCGTAAAGTTGCTGATGGCGATACAGCGTCAGTAATTTTGAATGTGTCTTCGAAAAAAAGTCATTGCTTTTTATAGATTTAAATAGTGCCTGACCGAAAACTAGCAAAATTCTAATATTTGCTGTCATTGCGAGCGACGAAGGAGCGAAGCAATCTTTTAGAATA
>JAFGMA010000255.1 GCA_016927835.1 Candidatus Zhuqueibacterota bacterium
GAAATCCCTTTATGGATTTCAAATCACGCATCGCATAAAGGCGATGCACTCCAACATGTTTAAATTATGCCCGTTTGAAGTATAAATCAGGCGCCCGGCTGAAAATCGTTGCGAATGAAATTTCGGATGCAACTCTCGGCGCACAGCAGCCAGCGTTTACCTGATCACTGCAAATTTGCCGATGAATTTTTCATGAGTCGGCTGCCTGGTCTCGACCACGTACAGGTACAGTCCGCTGACCATTCGCAGCCCGATACGGGTGATCAATTCCCAGCTTTCGGAATCGCTGCCATCGCTGTGGTAAATCGAATCCACCAAATCGCCGGCAATGGTGTAAATGGAAATTTTGCAGGCAGGCGGCAAGTTGATGAAGCGAATTTTGCTATCGTACCGCTCCTCGTACAGCGACGTGCCTTTGTACGGATTGGGCACGACCCTGATTTTCGACAAATCGACAGCCGGCGCTGTTTCTGAAGTATACAGCAGACCGGGAATGACGGGCATTGGTTGCCCGCTTTTCGGATCAACCAGGTAATTGCTTTTGGGCGATTCCTGTGATTTCATTTCCGGCAGGTCGCCGCTTGCCGGTTTCGGGTGATCGTACGCCACGACCGCATAATAGTATTTCAACCCGTTGACTGGCGCTTCGATTTCTCTGCCCAGAAATGAGCCGCCATAATCATCATAGCTATTCGTCAGCGGCGGCAGGTCTTCTTTGACGTATTCGAAATTTTCGATTGAATCGTAGCCGGGCGCATCGCAGGCAATCACCTCTCCGGTGACCAGGTCTTTTTTCGCATTGACAATTTCGCCATCGCTGTTTTCCACCAATACCGGCTTTTTTTGGTTATCGAATGCGGCGATCAATTGCCAGTTTTCGAGCGTATGCACCGAGCGATAAATTTTATAGCCTTCGAAATCGATACCGCCTTCAAGCACATCGATGGTAGATTCGGCAAAATTGTCCCAGGAAAGCCGAACGCCGCGATCTAATGGCGAACAGCGCAAATTCGGCATGGGCGGCGGGATCGACAGCAGCCAATGGTAATCGCCATCAGGCAGTACCGGATCGATGGATGAGGGATGATACGGATCGCTGCGGAGGGAACCCGCATAGTACGCACGCATGGCATTATCCATAGTTTCGCGCATTCCCTGAAAGCCTTTTCCCACGCCGACCGCCACCACAAACCGCAGCACCTGACCGGGTTGGAATTCGAGAAAAGGACCGCTGGACATTAAAAAACGATAATCGAACACCGGCGCCTGGAATTCGAATGGCAGGGGAATGAAATCATAATGCACGCCCATTTTTACGGATGATGGATGCGATGCCAGCATGTACTGGTATTTTTCGCTGGCGGTGATGGGCCAAGTTGACCAGTGCCACCATTGATGAGCGTATGGGCGCATGATGGTATCGTCATCGGTATTTTTATAGGGAAACACGCGGCTTTCGTTGATGATATCGGAATATATCAAGCGGCAGAACATGAAACCCGGCGTTGGCTGGGGGCTGTTGCGCTCGCCGATATCGCCTTCCGGCGTTTGCAGATTATCGTGATCGAACATATACGATGCATTGCGGGAGATGACGTAGCCGCGCAGCGTATCGCCATCGATTATCGCCGGCGTTCCCGCGGCAGCCCGGGCAGGATTCGTTCGGGTTTGCCAGCGGACCACAGGACCTTTCGGATCGAGCAGCAGTTGCCACTCGTCGTAAAAGCCATCGGGTTCGGCTTTATTCGCGTCGTAATTGGGATTGGTCGCCGCGCCGTTTTTATCCAGGGGCAGGGCATACGGAAAGCCCCACTCATCGTAGCCGGTTTCGCCATCGCCGTCCAAATCATACGGATCCACAATATCCGACACATCTGTGTCACTGTCGATGCCGTCCCAGCCTTCATAGTCGACCAGGTCATCGATGGTTGTGAGGCTGAAATCGCCCAGCAGGCAAATATCGCAATCGTAGATCCAGGCGATGCAAAAATCATAAATGGTAGATTGCCCCGCATTTTCAACCTCATATTCAAGCGCAATGAAATCGTCGTAATCTTCAAGACTCCACGTCAATCCGCGCTCCCTGACGCGCACGCCCAGCGGAACATAGCCTTCTATGGGATTCAGATCGTCATAAATGACATAATGATCCTGCATCGATTTGCCCGGACCGAACTGAAAACTGCTACCTTCGCTCGGATACCACACGCGATCGAAGAGAAACGTCGGGCTGGTGCAAAGCACCTCATTGTCAACCACACCGGCGCACCACAGTTCTCCCTGCCAGAGATGGTGTGCGCCGCTGCCCCGGGGCCATTCCATTGACGGCAGCGCACCTTCCGGACTTCCCTGGATCCCTATATTGGAAACGGCGGTTTGCAAAGTGCCGATGTTGTGAACGCGGTATTCTCCCGGCGGTCGTTCGCCTGGCAGTTGAAGTTGTTTCGCCGGTTGCTGCTTCAGAAAAACTTCATAAGCCTGAAATTTATCTCCCGATTTTGCGAATGAAATGAGCGCCATTATCAGGATACCACTCAGCAAGATGGTGTTCTTCGGTTCTGTATTCAATTGCAGCATCCTCCCTCAGATGATTCGTCTGTTTCCTGTTCGATTCAATTTCGATATTCGATTTTGCCTGGCTGGAATAAGCCACACGTTCGAAATACTCCGCTTGCTGATGAAAATTAAAATCAATGATTTTAAAAAGATGCCAAGCAACATTCCGTATAAATTATGTGCAAAGCTCTATTTTTTCAAATTCAAAACCGTTACATCAATATGGGACACAAGTAATCCCTCAGTTTCTTGTTCCCAAACAAAAGTTTGGAATGCATCTGTGCGGCTCCGCCGCGTCGCCGTTTTTGCCAAATGCCCGTGTTTAATTACATACGAGGCAGGAGCCTCTGCACTACGCTCCCGGCGTCCCGCAGCAGCGCAATCCGCAGACCACCGCTTAAAAAAAAAATCCCGTTCCATCTGTTAAAATATACATTGCCGTTTCAAAACTTTCATTGCGACCTGGCCGCGCCTTGTTTGCCCTCGATATCCTTCACAATCCAGAAAGCCGAAACGGTGAGCCGCATTTCTTTCGTGAGCACGGTGTTGATCGACACCCAGGAAGCCGCGAAGAGTACGGTATTGAGTGCGATGAACCACAGCGGCGGCGTCCCCTTGCTCGCACCTGCGATGAGGAACCAGAGGGCTGAGCCGGTGGACATAAATAAAGTGGCGAGCGCCGACGCCGTGATGCCCCAGCGCCAGACCGGCACGTTTTCACCCCCGTGATCGCGGATGGCGAACAGGCCGATGAACACGATGCCTACCACCACCGAGACCGGGATCAGGTACCACAGGACCGCGCCCCAGCCCGAGGGGGCAGGGATGGCCAGC
>JAFGMA010000256.1 GCA_016927835.1 Candidatus Zhuqueibacterota bacterium
AAAACGCCTCGCAATGACAGTAAAAAAATGTTCAATTTATGACCGTTTGCAGTATAGCAGGCTCAATCGGGCAGCTTACCATCTGTTACCGCGTTCAGAACCTTCTCTGCGTTCGCGCCGGCGTTTGCGCTGCTCTTCCCGATATTTGGCATAATCCTTCTTTTGTTGCTCGGTTAATAAGGCATTTACCTGTTCTTCATGCTTTTCCCTGAGTTTGCCCATCGCCTCCCGCATGGCTTCGCGATCGCCCATGTTTTTTTCTCTTTGCTTTTTCATTTCGTCGAAAAAAGTAAATTGCAGCGCAAGCACTTTCTCTTTTTGTTCCTTGGTGAGCTTGATGGCTGCTGCAAGCTCATCCACCATTTTGATGACCCTGGATGAATCGGGCGCAGGCGGACCCGGGCGCTCCTGAGGGGGCTGCGCCTGCACTATATTGAAAATCAAGAACATAAAAAGAACCCCGATGATTAATGTTTGTCGTTTCATTTTTTGCTCCTTTGTGGTGATTTAAATTGTTGACCATTATTGACACGACTGTCTGCGACATTTATGATTGTACAGTCAAGAAAGCTTGCAATGTTTAGGATTTATATATCGCTGGCGAAGTTTGCCATGACGATTATTCCATTCGGCGGAAATCACTATCTTTACGGATACTTGATATTTTCCCCCCGCACACCTCTTTTAAACTTTCGAAATTTGAAAAGGATAAAGTTTGAAAAGCTGTACGCTTCCATATTTTCGGAAGAGAGACCGCCAATGGATTCATCGCACAGATGCACATTTACAAGGACTTGCCGGCGATTTGATCGACATCAGAAACGGCGTTCGGGGAGTCGCGGCTGCGGCATTGGCGGGCGATCGGCAGGCGGAGGCGCCATTCGCGGTGGTTTGCGGGAATTAAAAAAATCATCCAGCAACTTGCGCAATCTTTCCTGCTGGTGTTCCTCGCATACATTTTTCAAATCGTGGAAGTGCGAGAACATCAGACGCTCAATCAGTTCCTGCCTATCACCAATCTGGCGAATGATTTCTCCGGCTTTCTGGGTATCCGGTTTTGATTCGAAAAGTTCTGTCATCAGATCGTGCTTGAGAAGATGAATCTCATCGATGAGCCTGTCTGTTTTTTCTCTGTGAGCCCGCTCTAATTCAATGACTTTTCGAACCTGGGCATCACTTAGTCCCAGTTCTCGCGTCAAGAAATGCACTGCCCCATGTTTTCCGCGTGGCGGGCGGTCAACATCTCGAAACAGGGGGCGGCGTATATGGGTCATCCAGATCATCGTCAGTGTGCCAAGATTCAAGATGACGAGGATGACAATCGTGATGATGGTGAATTTTTTATTCGTGAAAACATCCATCCTTATTCCCCGTTCAAAATATATAAATTTGATTCACTGTTTTCCAACCTGTACTCCTTAGCGAACGAATTTATCAAGCTTTGCCTGGTGTTCGTCTCAGTCGCGGAGTTATTCAGGAGGAAAACCGCCGTGATAACATTGACTGCAACCAATAATGTGAGGAACGCTGGTTTCAAAACACGATGCACATATCCCTGAACAGCACCTTGCGTCTGCGCCTCTATTCGGGCTTTGACGCGGGTATAGAAAAAAGGATTCGGTCGCAGCCGATCAGCGTGCTCGAACTGCTCGAGAGTTCGCTGGATTTCGTTTTCGATTTTCTGTTTACGTTCCATGATAATTTGATTTGTTAATTGTTGAATGATTCGTTTCCTCACTTCCCTGGTAGGAGGAGGTTACGTGGTTTCGTTATAATAATTGTAAAGCTTTTTATGCAATTTTTTTTTAGCTCTATGTATAAGTGCTTCTACTGCCGACTGGGTTGTGCCCATAATTTCTGCTATTTCCTGGCAATTAAAACCTTCATATTTATTCAGGGTGATTGCGACTCGCTGGTTTTCCACCAGCGAATCCACCGCTTTACGCAAAATCACCGCGCGCTCCAGATGCTCCAGATCCTTGTGGGGATTGTCGGGATGGGGAATTTGCAATTCTTCTTCCCGTTCGCCTTCACCTTTTTTGAAAATCGATTGAACACGAGCGAACCGCTTCTTACGCTTTCGGCTGCGAATCAAATCCAATGATTTGGTTACGGCGATGCGGTAGATCCAGGTTGACAATTTTGCATTCCCCCGAAACTTCGGCAGCGCCTGATAAATCGCCACGAAAACGTCCTGCGCCACATCTTCAGCATCTTCTTTGTTATTCGTGAAGCGATAGCACGTATTGAGGACCTTTTCCTGGTACTGCTCCACCAAATCTTTAAACGCTCCGGGCTGTTCTGTTTTTATATTTTCGATTAATTCTGTTTCTTCCATTGACGTCGCTTTTTTTTAGGTGATATGTATTTGACGCCATTTGTTTGATAAACTTGCGGTGCTTTTTCAATTCCGAGCATTTTTGCCCTGGTTGTAATTGTAGCAAGTTAAGAGTGAAACAGCTTCAACGCCCGGGGAATTGCATCAAGGATATCGCCGGCAATCATTCCGGCTTGCGTTCGTTTTCGAGCGGCAATATCGCCAGCCGCACCGTGCAAATAGACGCCTGCAATAGCGGCAGATTTTGTGGACATCCCCTGTGCCAGCAATCCGGCGATTATTCCGGTGAGGACATCGCCAGAGCCCGCGGTAGCCATCCCGGCGTTTCCGGTTGAATTGATGATAACCTCGCCATCCGGACTTGCAGTAACCGTAGGCGCGCCCTTGATAACGAGTACCGCATTCAATTCACGAGCATATTTTCGCGCGATTTCAATCGGATCAGTGATGATATCTTTGATTGCCAATCCAATGATGCGCGAAAGTTCTCCGGGGTGCGGTGTAAGTACAACGGATCCGCTTGCCTCGCGAATGACAGCCATATTGCCTTTGCACGCGTTCAGTCCGTCGGCATCGAGCACGATTGGTTTGTTTACGGATTTAAGAATCCAGTGTACCAGGCGGGTTGTCTGCTCATGGCTTCCCAAGCCCGGTCCAACAGCCAACACATCCGCCCAATCCAGCAATTCTTCGATTCCGGTCTTCGCCGCCAGGCTCAGGGTATGATTCTCAGTCTCAGGCAGCGGCTTGGTCATCACCTCGGTGAGCTTTTGTTCGTAAATTGGATTCAGGCTTTCCGGGGTACCCAAAATTGCCATGCCGGCACCTGCCCGCAAGATTGCGAGTGATGTCAATGCTGCGGCGCCGCTCAATCCAACAGAACCGGCGAGTGCCAGGGCGCAGCCGCAGGCGTTTTTGTAGGCATTCGGTGCGCGATCCGGAAGCATTTGCGCGACATCTCTTCTCTCTATCAGAAATGTGCCGGGTTTGCTTTCCTTGATGACGAAGAGAGGCATGCTGATATCCACCGGCACCACTTTTCCCGCAAATTCCCGTCCGGGGGAAAATAGCAGACCGCGCTTGAGCAATGCCATAGTAACTGTGCAGACCGCCCGGATGCATTCTCCTTTCACTGCGCCAGTATCCGCCTCCATGCCGGAAGGCAAATCGATGGCAACGACAGGTGCATTGCAATTATTCATAAATTTGATCACATCTGCCATCAATCCTTTTACGGGACCGATGACACCGGTTCCCAGCAAACCGTCTACCAACAAATCAGCATCCTTTGCATCGGGCAACTGCTCAACAGTGGCTATTTCGATGATTCGGTGCCGCATGCTTTCCAGAATCTGGCAATTGATCAGCGCATCGCCCTTCAATTGCGCTTTTTCGCCGATCAGGTAGGTTTCGACGTTTGCACCACGATTGAGCAGATGCCGTGCAACAACATATCCATCGCCGCCGTTGTTGCCTTTGCCGCAAAATATGAGGATACACTTATTGCGGAGGCAGCCTGAAATGCGCTCGATCTCACGAACGACACCCAATCCGGCATTTTCCATTAAAGTAATGCCCGGAATTCCCAACTCCTGTATCGTTTTGCGGTCCATTTCCGCCATTTCCGAAGCTTTGACAACGGGTAACATGATTATCTCCTGTTATTCGTTGAAAAGGATTCTTGCTCCTCGATGATGACAACAGCGATCGCGTTCTCATTGGAATGGGACAGCGAAACATGCACATACGCGCCGGCAACGGCTTTTTGCATATTGCCTGAGAGCAGCATGACCGGCTTGCCTTTGGGATCGGTTAAAATTTCGATTTCCTTCCAGCGGAATGCTGTGTCCCAGCCCGTGCCCAATGCCTTTGAAAACGCCTCCTTTGCTGCCCACCGCGCCGCGATCGAGTGGGCGAAATTCGGTTTGCTGGCGCAAAGATCGATTTCGCGTTGAGTGAAGACTTTCTGTGCGAACCGCCTGTCCCATCGCGCAATCATCTTTTGTATTCTTGGAATTTCAGTGATATCGATTCCGATGCCTCTGATCAATTGAGTCTGCCCTTTCCTGGATTTGCATAAGAATTCATTTTATAATACCGTAAATTTTCCATCCAAACCACGCACTGAATTCCCTCCGACCAACACGCGAAATTCACCTGAACCAAGCTCTCGCAATCCTGCATCATTCATCCGTGCCAACTCATTCGCTTGAAGCTTGAATTGCACGGTTTTCGATTCGCGCGCGTTCAAGTGAATACGTTGAAATCTTTTGAGCGATTTGAGGGGTGCGGGTACCCTGGCTTCCACATCGGTTACGTACAATTGAACCACTTCGTCACCGGCAAGTTCACCGCGGTTGGTTACATCGACGCTGATTGAAACCGAGGTATCGGGGCGAGGTGCTTTCGGAGCGATTTTCAAATTGTCATACGAAAAAGTTGTATAACTCAATCCGAATCCAAACGGATAAAGCACATCGCCATCGAAATAGCGATACGTTTTGCCAGCCATATTATAATCGCTGAATGGCGGCAACTGATCCACCGATTTATAAAATGTCACCGGCAAACGACCGGCAGGATTGTAATCCCCGAATAAAACATCGGCAATTGCGGTTCCGCCTCGTTGTCCGGGGTACCATGCGTGGAGTATCGCCAGCAGATTTTCATTTGCCCAGTTAATCGCCAGCGCGCTGCCGCTCATCACCACCAGGACTACCGGCGTGCCTGTTTTATGGAGCGCTTTCAGCAGATCCTGTTGGATTTGAGGCAGCTCCAGATTGGTGCGATCTCCGCCCTTAAAACCTGGCGCCGTGGATTTCATCTCCTCACCTTCGAGCCAGGGGGAGATGCCGCCAACAAAGATCGCAACTTCGGAATTCCTCGCCAGTTCAACTGCCTGTTGGAAGGCGCCTTCTTCCGGCACGCCCCAGAGCAGCTTGATTGCCGCGCGGCTATGTTTTTCATAAAATTCCAATCTGAGATTTGCCTCTCGCCCGGCGTCTAAATGTATCGATTTTTCATCGCGCCGCTCACGATTTTCGTGCCACCTGTCGATGAGGCACTCATCATCCACATACAGACGATATCGATTTACACTGGCGACGCCCAACACATACTCACCTGTAACCGGCGGAATGAGCTTCCCTGTCCAACGCACGGAGAATCTGTCCTTTTTGAATCCCGCTGCAGGCTGATTGCCGACCCAGTCGAAATTGATATTCGAGTCCAGCCGAACGATTGCCGGTTCCCCCTCCAGATTGGTGTTCGTGAAATATTCGCCTTTCAACCCGGATTCGGTCGCTTCGCTCTTGTGCGGTTTAAGAGCCGATGACGGGATGGGTACCAGAAGCGGTGAGTCATCTGTCAAATTGCAGCCAGGTGCAAATCGCACTTTTGTGTTTGCGGAAACCTTTTGGCGGATGCCGTCAAGTGGCGTTACCGGTTCCGATGGTGTTCCTTCGTAATTGCCCAACAGGACATCTACGATGGCAGCATTGGGACCGATGACTGCGACGCGTTTCAAATCTTTTTTAAGCGGTAGAAAATTGTCCTCGTTTTTGAGCAGCACAATTGATTCGCGCGCTGCCTTGAGCGCCAATGAATCATGCGCTTCACACGCATTCACATCAAAGGGAATTTGCGCGAACGGAACCATTTCCGGCGGATCAAACATGCCCAACCGGAAACGGGCTTCAAACAGGCGCTTGACAGAAATATCAATTTCTTCTTCGGTGATGTGTCCCTCTTTCACCGCTTCCACCAGATTGGGATATTGTTCGCCGCAATTCAGATCACACCCGCGTTTGACAGCCAGGGCGGCGGCTTCTGCGGGCGTCTCGACAATGTGATGATCCTGCCAGATATCTTTGATCGCTCCGCAATCGGAAACCACGTATCCGTTGAATTTCCATTGATTGCGCAAGATATCCTCCAGCAGCAACCGACTGGCACAACACGCTTCTCCGCGGAAACGGTTATACGCTCCCATGATCGAAAACGCCTTGCCTTCGACAATGCACGCTTCAAACGCCGGCAGATATGTCTCCCACAAATCCCGGTCGCTCGTTTGCGCATCGAACGTATGCCTGTCCGGTTCGGGTCCGCTGTGCACCGCAAAGTGCTTTGGGGTGGCAACCGTTTTCAGGTATTTCGGATCATTTCCCTGCAAGCCCTTCACAAATGCGACCCCCATACGCGCCGTCAAATATGGATCTTCCCCATACGTTTCCTGTCCGCGCCCCCACCTCGGATCGCGGAAAATATTGATATTCGGCGTCCAGAAGGTCAAGCCTTTATATTGCCCGTGATCGTCCTGTCGCAGCATTTCGTGGTATTTTGCTCGCGCTTCATCCGATGTCGCCGTCGCCACGGCAAACATCAGGTTCGTATCCCATGTCGCCGCAAGTCCGATAGCCTGCGGAAAAACCGTGGCAATGCCGGCGCGGGCAACACCATGAAGGCACTCATTCCACCAGTTATATTCGGGAATATCCAGTCTTTCGATTGCCGGCGCTGCAAAGCCCATCTGGGATACTTTTTCTTCGAGCGTCATCCGGGAAACAAGATCGTCCACGCGTTCTTTTATTGTTAACGTCACATTTTTATATGCGGGATTTTCAGACGATGATTTATCTTTTTTAATCATTAAGTTTGCTCCTGAAAAATATAATCAATTGCAAAAATGGACAACGCCCATTGCTTCAAATCCGGCTGATAATTTCGTAACCGGCGATGCCAAACGCGACGGATACATTCAGAGAGCCCTTCAATCCGTACATAGGGATTTCTATCGCCAGGTCCGCCAACGCGACTGCTTCTTCCGAAACACCGAAATGTTCGTGACCGACAACGAGGCACAGGGGGAATTTATAATCAGCCTGTTGATAATGCTGGCTGGTGTCGGTATGTTCGAGCACGACTATCTGCATCCCGTTTTGCTTCAGTTGGCGGATGATTTGTGCGGCAGATTTGCAGTATTCCCAATCTACATTTTCTTCCGCGCCCAGCGCTGTTTTATGGATTTCATTTTTGGGCGGTGTCCCGGTGATCCCGCACAGGTAGAGCTTGCGCAAGCCCATGCCATCTGCGGTGCGAAAAATGGAGCCGACGTTGTGTAGCGAACGCACGTCATCCACTACACCGTAGACCGGGAATCGATGGCGTGCTTTTGCCTCTTCAAGGCTCGGACGAGAAGCTGTGAGTTCTTCGAATGCCAGTTTTTTCATTAAACAAAATAAATGAACTAGTTATTGTAATAGCTCGATTACTGGTTCCTTTAATGGTCTGCGATGCCTCGTGGATTCCAGAATTGGAGTTTGGGAACCCACGAGGCATCGTAAGTTATGAAAAGAAGCCATATCTGGGGCATTGCGCCAGGCAATGAGATTTATATTGTCATATCGATCCGCTCTCTGACCAAAAAAGCTGCTATTTCGAATAGCTTGCCTGTCAAAAAAATAATGTCCGGCAAAAAAAATCCAGGACAGGGAGCGAGTTTTTTTTCTCTCAAATTTACCCGCTGCAATACAAACGAGCCAATCAAATTGATGCTGAGAGCAATTAATAGGCTTCTGAGATTTTCTGCCGGTTTTCAAGTACCATCCGCTGTTAACCTAAAACAGGGTGCAAACGCATAATTTCGGAAATATAAAAAGACCTTAACTATTAAAAATATTTAAAGTAAAAAGTACATAAAATGCTTTCAGTTACTAAACATTGATTTGAAAATTGCTGTGATTTC
>JAFGMA010000257.1 GCA_016927835.1 Candidatus Zhuqueibacterota bacterium
ACGGGATGTCTTCGCCCTTCAGGTATTGTGCGTATGCCCGAAGCGTAAACAGTTTCCGGTTCATCGACGCCCCGGAATTGAGTCGTTGCTGTTTGAGATGATACTGAAAATCCATAACGGCTTTGCCGTTAATGAGCTGATAATTTTTCATGTCCAGGAAATCTTTGAATAGCTTGAGATCGATGCTCGGCTTGCGCAGGGAATAAAATTCCGGATTCAATAATTCCGCAAGGGATTGCAAATCCGCTGCGAGCAAACAGAAAAAAGTACAACCGGATATGTAGGATCACCGGAAAAAAGTCATTTCGAGTAAAAAAACTTTTTATCAAATGCCTGGTTTTTAGCGGATGCTTCAATTAGCCCGACTTTGATCGTCATCAGTGAATTCAGAGTTGGCATCGGATACTAAAGCTGATGCCAAATGACTGGCAATCTCAACTTCATCTTACTCAGGTGCTTTCCCCGAAGGACGTTGGATTGGTCTTCTCAAATCATAGATGAAAGCTAAACGACAAGACGGCAGGGCTTTTAAAAATCTTTCACGGAAACAGCTATTTGCTTTTCATGAAACAGGCTGTTCAAGCCAATATAATAAAAACATTAATTTAGGAGGATTACAATGTTAAAAAAATGGTTCATGATGTCGATTGTGATTTTCTTTAGCCTATCACTTTTTTCCAGTGCTGCGAATAAAAATGCTGCGGCTCCGTCAAGGAAGTCTGTTGAAATTCTTTCCGGTAGACCGCCGAAAGATTACCGAGTACACAATATTGGCGCACTCTGGAATACGGTTACGAATTTTGGAAGTTATGGCGATCCGAATAGTCTGCTTCCATCTATGGAATGGCTCGGAGAGAGCGGTGTCCATTATCTCTGGGATGGTGGACTCTGGATTGGCGCCATCGTAGAAAACGATACACTGGTTTCACGTGCTACTTATGGTTCGTATGAGTGGATGCCATCCGAGGGCAGTTCGACTGAATTCGCTCCATACAAATCCGACCTGGATAGCTACGTGACATTTGATGATCTTTTTCAACTCAGCGGTCATACACCACTTGGCATAAAAGTATTTCAGCGGGCTCTCACATGGAGCGCCCCTGATTTCGATGATTTCATCGCCTACGAGTATGAGATCATCAATGTTGGCGATAAGGTGCTCAATGATGTTTTCGTCGGGTGGAAATATGACTGCGATGTCGGCACTGGCGTGGATCCTACACAGCCTGGTATCGACGATCTGGTGGACTATGATGGCTGGCATTCACTTGATTATTCGGACTGGCACGGTGTAGCACCCAATTTAATTACTGCATCCGGTGAATACATCGACATCGTCGAAAATATTGACCGAAATGGCAATGGCGAGCTCGATGGTTATGATGAATGTGGTGTGCCCTTTGGTGATCCCTACAGTCCGCGCTACGATCCCCTCAAAATTCATCCTGATGGCTATCCTGACGAGTGGCAGGTTTTCATTAAAGCTGATGGCGATACGCTCTTGATCCCGCGCTGCGTTTCGTATATGTATGATGCCGATGATTCCACGACAGAAGGTGACGATACGGGTGAGATCGGCTCCTCGCCGGACGCAAGCGGATACATTGGCGGACGATTGTTATATGCTCCTCTGCCGGCATATCATCAAACAGCGGATGATACGATTGCACGCATTTATGCCCATCAATGGTGGAATTGGGAAACCGGGCCTGGGAAGGATGCAGATGAATACCTCTACCTCGCAGGCGAACATCCTGCGGCTGCGGGAAGCCGATTTATGCGGAATCCAATCGATATCGGGGAATCTACCTATGATTATCGCTTCTTTAACAGCGCAGGTCCTTTCAGAGATTTCACCCCGGGTGATACACTTCGAATCGTATATGTTGCAACGGTCGGACAGGGATTGCGCGGTTTGCGTGAAGCGATGGATCATGCTATGGTAGCCTATTATAGCGGCAGCCTGACCAGCGATCCCGGGCATCCAAGCGATCCGCTTTCGGATTACCATTGGGAAATCGCCGGACCACCCATCGCCAAAAATATCAAAGCCACTCCGGTTTATGCCCGCCCGGGACAGGATGCGGTGAAAATTTCAGCGCGGGTTTACGATATTGACGGAACGGTTGAAATGGTGCAGGCAAATATTCATCTGGAAGATGGCGCTTTAGCCGAAACTATGCCTTTGGTTGATGACGGAACTCTGGGAGATGGCGTTGCAGGTGATGGCGTCTATACGAACACCTGGTCGGTTCCATCCACAGATGAAGCGTTTTATTATGTTTCAATCTATACCAGCGATAGTGATGGCAACGAAATCACGCGCGAAAAAGTTGCCCGATTCACATCCGTCGGACCGATTCGTTTCAAAAATGTGCTGTTGACCAGAGGCAACACGACCCCAAGTCCGGATGAGGAAATTTACTTTCAAATTGAGTTGGAAAATCAGGGATTACAGGCAAGCGCTGACTACCTGACCATTAAAGTTTTTTGTACTGATGAATTTATATCCGAATCGCTGTTACCGGTTGCCAGTTATAACGAATCCATTCAAGCGGGTGAATCCGGGGTACATCAAAACGAACTGATGATTCGAACAAGCAGCGATTGCCCTGATGGCTATGAATTTCATTTTGATCTGGAAATCGCCAGCAAGGATTTTGTTTACTGGCGCGATTCATTCACCATAACGATTGTCGACGACACGGCACCGACCCTGTGCAATATTGCGGGCGAGCGACATATCCCTCCAGGCGAACAGGTGACGATTTCCGTAGAACTACGGGACGGAGCCGGGGTAAAGGAAGTTCGCGCCGATATCCAATGCCCGGACGATTCAACCATCGCGACGCTTCATCTGTCGAACACGTATGGTGATGTATTCGAAGCCCGGTGGATGACGCCGGCTGATGTGTCAGCCGATTATGATATTGATTTATATTGTGCCGATAATCTCGACAATTCGGCTAATTATGAGAATCTTATGGGAGTTACAACAAAATCATTCTCAGTGCAAAACAGCGTTTTGCTGGTTGACAATGATAATTATAATTATCCCTCCCACAGTCCTTATAAAAAGCCTTTCGAGTGGTATTACAAAGAAGCCCTGGACTCTTGCGGCATTGGCTGCGATGTTTATAGCGCCTACTTCTACGGCTTACCCGACTCGATCCTGCTCGCTTCATATTCAGACGGTTTGGTGATCTGGGAAACTGGTGATACCCAAAACGGATTAACAGATTGGCGCGCAAAATCAGCCCTCGAAGCAGAGGAAGAAACCGTTTTGACGTATTTCCTCGATCACGGGGGCAGTCTCCTTTTATCGGGACAGGGACTGGGTACGGCTTTCCAGGCATATCCGTCTTTTTTCCGAGATTATCTTGGCGTTTCAATTTTGAATACGGATATTGACCAGTTTAATTTGATAGTACCGTCTGCGGCGGATGATCCGATCTCCGGCAATTTGCGACCGAGGCTCAAAGGCGGAACAGGTGCTAATAATCAGTTTGCGGCTACATCAATGAATCCGATCGGTGATAAAGCCGTTCCTATTTTTAAATACTCAAATCAGGAACCGGCTGCTGTGCGGGTTGAAGCGGATAGTTTTCGCGTCGTGTTTCTGGGATTTGGCTTCGAGGCAATCAGCAGCGATGATCTTCGAATAGAAATGATGACCCGGATTGAGGACTGGTTGCTCCAAACGGCGGTTTATCCTGCAGCAACCTTTCAAACCATTCCAAAGCGATTCGCGACCTACCCCAATTTTCCGAATCCATTTAATCCGATTACGACAATCAAGTACGACTTGCCCCGGGCACAACACGTGAAAATCCGGATATTGAATTTACTGGGACAGCGGGTGGCAACCCTGGTGAATAAGCAACAGGAAGCCGGATCATACGAAATACAATGGGATGCGACTTGCTTGTCGAGTGGTATTTACATCATCGTCTTTGCGACGGATGAATTTAAATCTCACCAAAAAGCGCTGCTGCTGAAATAACCTTTGCTGAGAAGGCGCGATTTTGGAAACTTAACTTAAATACTAGCATTTCTCACTTCACTATCGTGTTGATTATTATTGAATAAACCTGAAATCGGCAAGTAACCGCCGGGAGCAGCTTTTTTTCGACATAGAAAGGTATGATTATTCATTTCAAGCGAAAATTGATTCT
>JAFGMA010000018.1 GCA_016927835.1 Candidatus Zhuqueibacterota bacterium
CATTCATGTACGTAACGCCTATGCGAGAGGATTCAATACTTTTTTACGACTTCAAAAACCGACATACGCTTTTTTAGCTACCGATGAAACACTGATAAAAATAAATTTAAAACAAAAAAACAAGCTGATTCTTAATCCGTGTTTCATCTGTGGGCATCTGTGGCGGGGAAGTATTAAATACGCTTATTAACAACATCAATCAGCTTGAATTCCGCGGTTTGGTTCCGTCAATGGCAATATCCTTTTCGATGGAGGAAAATAGCAGTGCAAAAGAAGAAAACAATAAAAACAAGAGAAACCCAGCGAAACAGCCAGTTTCCCATTGTCGGGATCATCGACCACCAGCTTGTTTTATCGGAGGCAACACAGCCACCACACGCCAATTTGCCAATCGACCACTTTTTTCGCTCGCTTTCTGAGGATTTGGGTGAAAAGGCAATTTGTATCATTCTTTCCAGCACTGGTTCAGATGGTACTTTAGGCTTGAAGGCGATTAAAGGCGCCGGAGGTATGACGATGGTCCAGGAAGAAAGCCAGGCAAAATACGATGGCATGCCACGAAGCGCCATCGATACCGGATTTGTGGATTATATTCTGCCGGTCGAAAAGATGCCGCAAGAACTCATCAAATATGTGCAGCATCCCTACATTGAAGGTGTGAAAAAAATTGAAGACTCCGAAGGGCAATCCCAGACCTACCTGGCAAAAATATTCGTGCTAATCCGTTCGAAAACCGGTCATGATTTCAGCAATTACAAGCAAAATACGATTCGCCGCAGAATCGAACGCCGGATGGCAATGCGCCAGGTCGACAACATTTCGGAATATATGAAGTACATTCAACAAACACCATCAGAGGTGAATACCCTGTTTAAGGATTTGCTAATCACTGTAACCAATTTTTTCCGAGATCCCGAAGCCTTTGAAATCTTGAAAAAAAAGCATTCCGTTGCCTTTTTGAAAACAAATATCAGGATTCCGCACTGCGTGTCTGGGTTCCCGGGTGCGCCACCGGCGAGGAAGCATATTCAATTGCCATGTTGTTGGTCGAACTCATGGAGGAACAGAACAAGCATTTGAATATTCAAGTATTTGCAACAGATATCGATGAAGATGCGATTGAATACGCCCGGCTCGCTGCATATCCCGAGAGCATCGCCGCGGATGTTTCACCTGACAGGTTGAAGCGCTTCTTCATCAAAGAAGGCAGCACCTATAAAATTAAAAAACAAATCCGTGAATTGGTCGTGTTCGCGATTCAGAACCTGATTAAAGATCCGCCATTTTCAAAACTGGAAATTGTAAGCTGTCGAAACCTGCTCATTTATATGGATCAGATTCTGCAAAAAAAGATTTTGCCGCTCTTTCATTACACATTGAATCCTGATGGTATCCTGTTTCTGGGCTCTTCAGAAAGCCTCGGCGAGTTCACGAATCTTTTTATTCCCATCGATTCAAAATGGAAGATATTCAAGCGTCAGAGCCTCATCCTCGATTCGGAGGCAGAATATCCCAAAATTCCGTTCCAGGATCCCAGAGCCGACTATCCGAAGCCTGCAATTAGAAAAATTCCGGGAGAAACCGACATTCGTGAATTGGCTGAAAAGGTGATTCTCGAAAACTATAGCCCGCCCTGTGTTCTGCTCAATGAAAAATATGAAATCCTGTATTTCAGCGGTAATACAGATCGCTTCCTGACACCGCCCGTTGGCGAAGCCAGTTTCAACATTTTCAAAATGGCGCGCGAAGAACTCCGCTATAAACTTAGCGCCGCTCTGCATAAGGCAATTAAACAGAAAACACAAGTTATCCTCGAAAATGTGCCGGTTAAATACAACAATTCGTCTCTTAAAATTAATGTAACCGTCAGACCGATTATAGAAAATAAAAAAAGCTATGGTCTGGTACTGGTTGTATTCAATGACAGAACGCCTGCTACAAGATATATCCAGAAAAAGAAAAAAGGGGACCTGGTTGCTGAGGAAAATACGCATATATCAGCGTTAGAACAGGAGCTTCAATCAACAAAAGAATATCTCCAGACAACCATCGAAGAATTGGAAACATCCAACGAGGAACTCAAATCAACCAATGAGGAATTGCAGTCCACCAACGAAGAGCTGCAAAGTACCAATGAGGAACTGGAAACATCCAAAGAGGAACTGCAATCAACCAATGAAGAATTGATTACGGTAAACTCCGAGCTCCAGAACAAAGTCGATGAATTATCACAGGCGAACAACGATATCAATAACTTGCTAGCCAGCACTGAAATCGGAACTATTTTTCTGGATACCCGGCTTTGCATCAAACGATTCACACCAGCGACGACCATGATTTTCAACTTGATCCAATCCGATTTGAATCGACCCATCAGTGATATTACGACGAATATTACCTATAAAAATATCGTCGATGATGCCAAAAAGGTGCTCAAGACATTAGTTCCCCTGGAACATCAGATTATGAATAAGCAGAATGAATGGTTTTCCATGCGTATCGCCCCCTACCGTACAATGGACAATGTGATCGATGGTGTGGTGCTTACATTTTTCGATATCACTAAAATAAAGGAAGCCGAAGCTGAAACCCAGCGTATGAATGCCATCATTTTAACTCAGAAAATGCGATGATAGTCCATAATCTGGATGGCATGATCACCGCATGGAGCCATGGAGCACAACTTCTGTATGGCTACACCGAACAGGAAGCGCTTCAAATGAATATGTCGCAAATCGTGCCAAAAGGCAAGCGACAGGAATATTTCGAAATGATCGATCGATTAAAAAAAGACGAATTTTTGGCTTCCTTCGAAACCAAGCGCCTCACCAGGGATGGACAGATTCTGGATGTTTGGTTGACGGTTTCGAAATTCAAAAATGAAGACGGTGCAATCATCGCTATTGCTACCAGTGAACGGGATTTGAGCGAAATCAAACGGATGGAACAAACCTATCAAAACACTATTGACAAGATGCGACGATAAGGATGTTGTTTCAATGACGATAAAATTTCGATTGCACGTGCCATCATTTTTGCCCTCACCCTCTCCCAGGGGGAGAGGGAACTCCCTTCTCCCCCCGGGAAAAGGGTTGGGGATGAGGGCAGGAGATTTCTGGCTGTCGCAGAGGCTGAATAATTACAGAAATGTTTATTTAAGACACTAATATTTAGCGTTTCTTTTTAACCTATATGCTATAAAAATTAAAATATCAGGAGATAATGCAATGGAAATCCAGGAGTCAGACCAGTCCAGGTTCGCAGAATTGCGTTCGAGAGCTGAAAGAAAGGTCAATCAAGCACTCGAACAACTGGATCGCACACCCTATGCAAATAGCCAAGATATCAAAAAAACGATGCATGAGCTGCAAGTTTACCAGATCGAACTGGAAATGCAGAACTGTCAACTCCGCGACACCCTCGAGCAGCTTGAAGCCTCCCGCAAAAAATATCTAGACCTGTTTGAATTCGCCCCCGTCAGTTACCTGATTTTCGATAAAAAAGGAACTATTTGCGGCGCCAACCTGACTGCATCGGCATTCCTGAAAACGGAAAGAAGCTTGCTTTCAAATCACAGCGCTTATTCATTCATACCCAGAGAAGAGCACAACCTGCTTTACTGGCATATCCAAAAAGTATTTGATACAAAGGAATGGCAAACGTGCGAATTGAAAGTGGTAGCGGCGGATGGAACGCCGCTTTATGTAGTACTGAAAAGCATGTTGGTGGATAATGAGAATGGGGATAAGCCGCACTGCCGAACGGCGCTGATTGATATTACCGAACGCATTCTGGTCGAAGAAGCGTTGAGTCTGAGCGAAAATAAATACCGAACTCTGGTGGAAAACGCAAATGAAGGCATTGCTGTACTACAGGATGGAAAATTGAAATTTGTTAATCCAAAATTGACCCAAATCATGGGGTATTATGCGAATGAGCTCTATTCCCGGCTTTTCACTGAGTTCATTCATCCCGAAGATCGTGCAGGGATGCTGAACCATCACCCCCGCGATATAAGCGACAAGAGCATCGATGAAAATCAGACATTCAGAATTATCGATAGCGCCGATTCGATAAAATGGATACAAATGAATTCCGTACAGATAACCTGGACCGGGCATCCTGCCACGTTGAATTTCCTCTGCGATATCACTTCACGGCAACAAGCCGAAGAACACCTCCAGAATTCACTCGAAGAAAAAGAACTGCTGCTGCGGGAAGTCCACCACCGCGTAAAGAATAATATGCAAATCATTTCCAGCCTGTTGAATTTGCAAGCGGATTTGATTGAAGACCAGGCAACGCGACAGCTTTTCAAGGAAAGCCAAAATCGCATCAAATCCATGGCGTTGATTCATGAAAAATTATACAAATCCGAAAATTTCACACGTATTGATTTCGAAGCTTATCTCCAGGATATCACGCGCCAGATTTCGCGATCGTTCGCCAGAAGCGGAATTTCTTTCACGATCAGAGCTCAAAAGATTTTCATCCCCATCGACACTGCCATACCCTGTGGATTGATTGTCAATGAATTGGTCACCAATGCACTGAAACATGCATTCCCGAAACCAGCCACGGGCAAAATTTATATAACATGCAAACGAACGAATCCGCGAGCCATCGTACTCAGCGTTGCTGATAACGGAATTGGCTTGCCGGAGAATTTAAATATTGAACAATCTTCAACGCTGGGATTGGTCTTGATCAAGACACTTTCCGAACAATTAAATGCTAAACTTGAGATTCGCCGCAAGCGGGGAGATTGCTTCACGCTGACGTTTCAGGAGATGGAAGAAAACAGAGGTGTTACATTTTAATCCATGATGAGTATCTTCAATCAAGGAATGGGACAATAAAGGATTAGAACCGGATGATGAAAAAGATTACTGCAAAACATGCGATAACCGTGCTAATCGTGGAAGACGATCAGGGATTGAATAAATTAATCCAGAATAAGCTTCGAAAGGAAGGCTACACCGTCGAATGCTCGTTTGACGGGAGAACCGGACTCGAAAAACTCGGACGCAATTCGAGCTTTCTGATTCTGCTGGATTATAAGCTGCCGGACATGACGGCGATAGAATTCATTGAAGCCCAGCAGAAACAGAAAAAGGATACGCCCTTCATCGTAATGACAGGTCAGGGAGATGAAAAAATTGCCGTTGATTTGATGAAAATGGGTGCAGAGGATTACATTGTCAAAACAACCGATTTTCTGGATTCCCTGATTGCTGCGGTCAGGAATGCCGACAAAGTGATCGCACACCGGCTGCAGCTAGTTGCTGCCAGAGCGGCGCTGCAAGTGAGTGAAATTCGGTATAAGGAATTGTTTGATGTGATTAAAAATGGAGTAGCCGTTTATGAGGCGTCAGGTGAAGGTGAAAATTTTATTTTTAAAGAATTCAATAAAGCAGGGGAGAAAATAGAGAACGTCGAAAGAGATGCCATCATCGGCAAACGCGTCACAGAAGTTTTTCCCGGCGTCAAAAAATTCGGAATCTTCTCAGTATTTCAACGGGTATTTCGCAGCGGGGAACCAGAGTTCTATCCGGAAACCTATTATGAAGATAATCGAATTGCAGGCTGGCGGGAAAACTATGTGTATAAATTGCCCTCGGGTGAAATCGTCTCGGTGTACGAGGATATTACCGAGCGTAAGCGCACTAAAGAACAAATCCAGGCATCATTGAAAGAAAAAGTCGTAATAATGAAAGAAATTCATCACCGGGTGAAAAACAATTTACAAACCATTTCCAGCCTGCTTAATCTGCAATGTCAGCAAATAAAAGACATTAAAATTCGGGAGCTATTCAAGGAAAGCCAAAACCGAATCAAATCGATGGCGCTGATCCACGAAAAATTATATCAATCCGATAATCTGGCAAGCATAGATATTGTCGGATATATCAAGTCACTTGTACGAGGAATTTACAGCTCGTATAAAATCAACCCGGATAAAATTCGTTTGCGAATCAATATCGATCCTGTGAGCTTAAGTATTGAACAGGCTATTCCATGCGGACTGATCATCAACGAACTGGTGTCAAATGCATTCAAATATGCATTTCCTGAAAGTTTTTGCGGGAAGCAAACTATAGAAATATCATTGAAATCCCAAAATGCAGAGACATTCATTTTGAAAGTCAGCGACAATGGGGTGGGATTGCCAGAAAATATTGATTTGAATAAGACAAAATCACTAGTCTTGCATCTAGTCAAAATTATAGCAGAGGACCAATTGGAAGGCAGCGTGAAACTAAGTCGCAGAGCAGGCACGCAGTTTCAAATAAAATTCAAGAGGTTAGTCAAATGAATAAGATTCAGCTCCTTATCGTCGAAGATGAGCGGCTTGTTTCAGAGGATCTCAGACGGTGTTTGGAAAAACTGGATTATCATATAGCCGGAATTGCCTCATCCGGTGAGGAAGCATTGCAAAAAGCTGAGGAACAAAAGCCAGACCTGGTGCTGATGGACATTATCCTCCGCGGGAAGATGAACGGAATTGAAGCCGCCAATCGCATCCGATCATGTTTCAATATCCCAATCGTGTACCTGACGGCATATACCGATACTGATACGTTAACGCGAGCCAAGGTGACGGAACCTTATGGATATATCGTGAAACCGTTTGACGAACGCGATCTTTATTGCACAATTGAAATGGCGCTATATAAAGACAAAATAGAAAAAAAGGCAAAATCGAGTGAGCAATGGTTTTCTACAACTCTTACCAGCCTCAGCGAGGCGGTCATCACCACTGATACCAATGGTTCCATCACGTTTATGAATCCGGTTGCTGAAGCGCTCACCGGCTGGATCCATCAAGATGCATTGGGGAAAAATTTTAAAGAAGTCTTCCAAATAGTCACCGATGACAAACGAACGCCCGTCGAAGATCCGGTTTCCATAGCGTTGAAGGAACGATCATCCGTGGGCTTCACAAATCGTTCGCTGCTATTCACACAGGATGGAACCAAAACGCCGATTGAAGACGCCGCATCGCCTATCATCGATAGCAAGGGAAATATTCTGGGAGTCGTCGTCATCTTTCGTGATATAAGCGAGCGCAGGCAGACCGAATTAGAGCTAACTGAAAGAGAACAGAATTTCCGGGCACTTGCCAGCAATGCCAATGATGGAATTTTAATCGCTGCCG
The DNA here is from genome assembly GCA_016927835.1 of Candidatus Zhuqueibacterota bacterium. Taxonomy (GTDB): domain Bacteria; phylum Zhuqueibacterota; class Zhuqueibacteria; order Thermofontimicrobiales; family Sulfurfontimicrobiaceae; genus Sulfurfontimicrobium. The sequence goes on from JAFGMA010000018.1 coordinate 7,160, forward strand.
GCGAAGGTTGTCATGTATTTGCAAACCAGAAAGCGTGTAAAATAACCGGCTATTCAGCGGAAGAATTAATGAAAATCAGCATCAAGGATTTGTCACATCCGTCAGAACATCCCAAATTGCTCAAACGCTTTCGCCAACGGATCAAAGGTGAAAAACCGCCCACGTATTATGAAACACGGATTATACACAAAGACGGTCACGTCGTTCCCATTGAATTGACCGCTGCCAAAACAACGTGGCATAGCCAGCCGGCTGATCTGGTCATTATTCGCGATATTACCAAACGAAAGCAAGCTGATAACGAAATACGCAAACTAACACAGTTCCTGAATCTTGTGATTGACAGCGCCAATTTATGGTTGTGTACCATTGATGAAAATGCCAACATTCTCATCTGGAACAGAGCCGCCGAAGCCAACAGCGGTTATTTGCGCGATGAGGTCGTGGGATCAAACAAAATCTGGCAATGGCTCTATCCCGATAAAATATATCGCACTGAAATAATGAGAAAAATTGCCGACATGAACCAGGGCAGAGCCAGTTTCGAAGAGTTTCAGACGACTATATGCACCAAAAGCGGCGAACGAAAAATGCTCTACTGGAGCGTAAAGCATTTATCGGGCGAAAAAAACGATATCATGGGTGTCGTAATGGTTGGTCGCGATATTACCGAAGAGAAGCGCCTGGAACGCCAATTAATGCAATCGCAAAAGATGGAAGCCGTCGGCAGACTGGCTGGCGGCATCGCTCACGATTTCAACAATCTGCTCACCGCTATACTGGGCAACACGGAATTGATGCTTTTCGACATGGCAGCCGGTGAGCCGATGCGCCCGGATCTCGAACAGATAAAACGCGCGGCAGAACGCGCTGCATCGCTGACAAAACAATTGCTCGCTTACAGCCGCAAGCAACCACTCCAACAGAAGCTGATTGATATCAGCATGATCGTCGAAAATATGCAAGAGATGCTCAAACGCATTATTGGCGATGATATCAAAATTATCTTGTTACTCGAAAAAAAACTGCATCGCGTCAAAGCCGATCCGGTACAGCTCGAACAAATTCTCATGAACCTGGTCATCAATGCCCGCGATGCCATGCCGGAAGGCGGAACACTTTATATCAAAAGCAAAAACGCACTTATCGATAAAAATTATTGTAAATATTTTATGTTTGCGCGACCCGGCAAATTCGTTTGTCTCTCTGTCCAGGATACCGGCATCGGCATGGACAACCCGATAAAAGAACAGATATTCGAGCCGTTTTTCACGACAAAAGCAGCCGGTGTGGGCACGGGATTGGGTCTTTCTGTTGTTTACGGAATTATCAAGCAACACCAGGGATGGATCACTGTCGATTCCGAGCCGGGTGAAGGGAGCGTGTTCAACATCTATTTGCCGGCTTTTGAAATTGAACAGCAACTTGAATCCGAAAAATTATCCGTCATCAAAGAAGTAAAAGGCGATGGCAAACGCATTTTAATCGTTGAGGATGATCAGGTTGTTCGCGATTACATGCTGCGCGCACTCGACGAAAATGGCTACATCGTCTTCGCCGCGGAAAACTCCGAAGAAGCAATCAGGATTTTCAATAGCCAGAAAAAAAACATCGACCTGATCTTTTGCGATGTCGTCTTGCCCGACATCGACGGAATGTGTCTGGCTGAACAACTGCTCGCTGAAAAGCCCGGAATGAAGGTACTGCTCTGCAGCGGATTCACCGATGAAAAATCACGCTGGAAAAATATCCGCGAAACAGGATTTCCTTTCCTGCAAAAACCATACACACTCAATGAATTATTGACTATTATCAAAGATATTTTTGAACCGGAAGCGCTGCGAGTTCTGCCCTGTTAACGCCGGTCATTTTTTCGTGCAGAAGCACTATGTTTTGAACCGCCGGTTCTAAAAACCGACTTCAAATCAAAACCGCCAACCCACGATCTGCACCCAGTTCGTAAACCAATCCAATACCACTTCATTGTACCTCCTTCTGCAACGGTTGAAACAACCGGCTGCCTGCACGGTGTTATTACACAGCAGCAGGTTCGATACCTGTCACCTCTCCATACACGAGCGCCGGGATGAAATGAAAGAGACTTGAGTTAAAAATCCAGCCCGACCAACTCAGCGAAAACATCTCCGCAAACGCCCGAAAATCGAATATGCGCATCCTGCAGCATTTTAATTCGAGTCGCAGGGAACGAATGCCACCAGTTATGGGTATTAATTGTGATTCTTCTGAATTGAATTCCGGTAACAGCTTTTTTTATGCACCGGGAAACTCAGGCTTTCGGATAAATCCTCAAATGTCTGAATCATCAAAAAAAATTGCCTGTGCTTTTCGGAAATCCACCAACCCGATTACCGAAGCAAATGTCAAAGGAAAAGATGATGGCTTTCGAAAAATGGTCGTTCGTCCATGTCGCGGATATGCAGCCCGGCTCACCTAAATCGTACCGCTTCAAACCGGCTTTCCTGGAAAATTGGCACACTGCCCGTGAGCAGATCATGGAGATTCAACCCGAATTCATGCTCATCGGCGGCGATATTACGCGCGATGGAAATGTGCATAAATGGGAACTCGAAGAAATGAAAGCCGACTTCAATGCGCTGTCCATCCCGTACCACGTTATCCCGGGAAATATGGATACAGGGAATAAGCACACCAATCGCCAGGGTCCGTGGCAGGACAGGGATGATATCAGCCTAAATATCACATCGGAACAGGTCCAGCAATTCGCCTCTGTATTCGGTCCACTCTGGTGGAGCTTCGTACACAAAAATCTACGCGTATCGGGATTCTGCGACATGTTGCTGGGTTCGGGCTTGCCCGAAGAAACCGCTCTATGGCAATGGCTGGCGAATCAACGAAATCAACCGCCAGCGAAGTATCATATCTGGATCATGCATTATGCCTTGTTCATCAACGAGTTACATGAGCCAAATCATGACATCGCCGATCCCGATCATTACACGGATTGGTATTTCGGAATCGACGAACCGCATCGCAGCCGGTTGATGGATATTTTCAAAGCCACCAATACAACGCGCGTCATCACTGCACATATTCATTGCCGGAAAGACCATTTTACCGAAGGCATTGCCTTTGATCTGGCTCCGGCAACATGCTTTGCTCAATGGCACGACAAGTGGTCCGATGGCGATCCTACGCTGGGTTTTTTGAAATACAATGTCAGCCAGACCGGCATCGAAAAAACCTTTGTGCCGCTGGAAAAAATCTCCGCCCGAACCGATGGCTATGGACCAGGCGGACATCCAAAGCCGGAAGCGCGCGATTATTCACTTGCATGGAAAAAACAGCCGGAATAGCTCATGACTAAAATGACGCCCAAACAACGCCTGCTGGCAGCTTTCAAATGCCAGGAAGTCGATTATTTGCCGTGCTCAATTTATTTCAATCCAAATCTGAAAGTGCCCGGGTACGATTTGTCCAATCCGGTCGACCATATCCGGCTGCAACTCGATCTGGGCGGGGATCCGCTGGCTGACCTGGGTATGCTCACTGGCAAACCAGGAGCAACCCAAACCCGGATTTGGCTGCAGGAAAACGCCGGCGAACCACACCCGGTTTTATACAAGGAATATCAGACGCCGGCAGGAATTCTCCGACATGGCGTGAAATATACGCCGGATTGGCATTCGGGCATGGAAATTCCCTGGCACGATCACACGGCAAGCAATTGCTACGAACCACTCATCAAATCCCCTGACGATGTTGCAGCGTTCGAATATATCTATCAACCGCCGACTACAGCCGATTTGAAGCGCCTCAAACCGCACCTGGAGGAAACCCAGCGGCGGTCGCGGGAATTCAAGCTTCCCATCCGCTGCCTGATTGGACAGGGCTTGGCAACCTTGATCTTCATCATGGGTGCCGAACGGGCAATCACCTTCGCTGTCGATTTCCCCCGCGCATTCAAACGCCTCGCCGAGATCGACCATAAGGTAAATTTGGCGCGCATCGATTTGGCTGCAAAGGCAAAGGTTGATCTTGTCAAGCGCTTCGGCGGGTACGAACAAACCAATTTTTTCAATCCGCAAATTTTCAGAGAGTGCGTAATGCCTCTGCTGCGCAAAGAAGTCCGGGCGGCGCACGATGCAGGGCTGCTGATTTATTATCGAATCGTCACCGGCACGAAACCGTTGCTGGCAGATATCGCAAGCATCGGTTTCGACTGCATCGAAGGCGGTGAGCCCCATTTGGGCAACACGACTCTCGAAGACTGGAACAAGGCTTTCGCCGGCAAAGCGTGTTCGTGGACCGGCGTGAGTACACCCGTACTTTTAGGCGGAGACAACCCGGATGCTGTGCGCAAGGAAGTTCGCCACTGCGCGGATGTTTTCGGACGCCAGGGATTCATTCTGGGCGTAACCAACAGCATTCGCAATCATTTCCCATGGAAAAATACCCTTGCGCTCATCGATGAATGGAAAAAAGTGCGCGCTTTGAAACAATCGGATAACATTTGAAAGAAGGCTTTTAGATTTTCGTTGATACAAAAAATTCATGCGCAGAATTCCTGTCCGTGTCCGCACACCAGTTCTCTTCCCGGGGCAAGCAGGCAAAGCTCCTCTCCCCGAAGCGAAGACGATCGAGGCGGCGCTCAAAAACAAATTGGATTTCTTACTTGATTAGCGAATAGCATCTGGATAAATTATTGGTTGATAAAAGTGATCTGAAGTGCCTGAATAATTATACTTATTTTGGATTGTTTTTTAATTTTATGCCGGGAGCTTGTCGTTCTGGAAGTATCTTTTTACGGGTACGTAACATTTAAAAAATTAACATCCTATTGAGTAATATAAAAGATTCCTCCTGAATGACAAAGGGGTTGCATTTTAATCCATAATGAATATAGTTCTGCTTTAATTCAATCCAGGCATTTTAATCACTTCAGTCACTTTAGGAACAGCGTTATGCATGGCTTTGAAATCACTTTCCGGAGCCTTAATTCCGAGCCATACGCCAAACCAATCACCGCGCTGGTGTTGGAACCGGAATACCTTAGCCCCAATACAGGCGTCATGCTGGTCACTCACGGCTGGAGCGGAAACCGCTTCCAGAATCAGGACAAAATGGAATACGTAGTAGAGCGATTCGATCTGATCTGTATCTCGGTTGAATTTCGCCAGAGCGGATATGATTTTGATCCGATCACCGGATTAGGCTCTTACCGCCCGTATGATGCCAGCTTCCTCCAGGTTTTCGATGTGCTCAATGCGCTGCGCGAAGTTTTGATACTTCGACCGGAGGTCAATCGGATGCGATTATTTCACTATGGCGGCAGCCAGGGCGGGCATATCGCACTCCTCAGCGCGATTTTTGCGCCACATACCTTTGCATTTGTTTACGCCAGCAGCCCACTCACACACCTCGATGAAAAATTCAGGCTAAATGCGGGACGGGAGTTCGCAGGTTACGAATGCGCGGCGCGGGACGCGTTTGCACATGCAGATCGAATTCAATGTCCCGTTTTCATCGAGCATGGCACCAATGATAGTGTGGTGGATTTCGAGCGGCATACGCGGGCGTTTGTAGAAAAATTGCTCTCACTCAAAAAGCCGGTAACGCATAAATACTATCCGGGTGGCGGGCATCAACTGGAACCGGTCGCATCACGGCTGGAGGCATTCAAATCGATGGGATCGGAGCCCCTGCAAACGCTTGTTCGGGAAGAAGTCGATGATTTCGAAGCCGCACATAAAATTGAAATCCCCTGTGCGGACAGGGTGCTGCAAATCGACTGGTCGCAAAAATCTGATAGCATAAATTTGTTTACCTGGTTGCCGCGATAGCGCTCTGCCCGTTTGTAAGGATAAAGGATAAAGGTAATAGGTCACCCCCATTAATTTTTTGATTTCAGAATAAGGATTAACGATATACGATTTGTGAAGGTTTAAATTCGAAAATCAAAAATCGTTAATCTTTAAGGGCAAATCATATTTTATGGTGTATTCAAAAGGGTGCTGAACTATTACGGACAAAGTATATTCAGAGTTCATCTGTATTGAGCCAAAGACGATTCATCTTTCGATTTCGCTCAGGATGAAGCTTCGCTTAATTACCTGAAATTTAAATCATAAGAGCCTATCCGAAATAGCTACAAAGAAAAATAACAATTATCACTCCCGCATGCTTTAAGTCGGGTGTCGCCCACGGGAATCCACTTATAAAAATTATGCCGCCGGGCGGCGCGCCGCTTAAACAGAGAAAAGGAGGCGGAATGAAACGGCTTCAATATCTGCTGATTGCTTTTTTCTTGTCGCATTTCATTTTTCCCGGCGTTCCGGCTTATCCCCAGGCTGCAAAAAAATCAGATCTGATTCAGCGCATTGAAAACGCCCGCGGCGAGCGAAAGCGAGAGCTGATTTTGCAATTGCTCCGACAATATTCCCCGGAAGGCTGCCACATCATTCGTGAATATGAAAGTTGCCCCGACAAATTCAAGATCGGCTCCACACTCATTTCCTTCGGTTCAGGCACGGATTTCATGCAATTCATCAGGGGAACTTCCATCAGCGATATTGTGGACGATTTAAGCACTGCAGTGCACGAAATATGTCACGGGTATACATCACGTTACGCATACAAACATATACAGGAGAACTTCCGAAGCTACCCCCGGAATAATTACAGCGCATTCTATGTCGGAAACGGGCACACAATTCTGGTACAGCATACCAAAACGTTTGAATCCCGACAGATGGCAGCCAGCATTCCGGACCGATTGCGCAGTAATCGCTTCAGCACGTATATCAATCCGTCATCGAAAAATCAAAGCACGCAAGTCGAGGGCATTTACGGTCTGCTGGATGAACTCAATGCATACTACCACGGCACGCGCACTTCGGTCGATTTTTTCAACTATTTTAAAAATGAAACCGACCAAACGCTAAATGACTGGCTCCAATTCTTCAGTTCGGTGAACGGAATCTATTACGCCCATCTCGAATTCAAATTTTATATTCTCACCTATCTTCGGTACGCGCAGGTGCATTATCCCGAAATATACCAGGGAATTATGAAGAATGAAAATTTTTGGATTGCATTTAAAAGCATCGATGAAAATTTCACCGCCCTCATTCGGCAATATTTCAATCTCAAGGAAGCGATTTGCCAACGCCTGACCGAAGAAGGCTATAAAATTTCCGAAGATGATGAATTTATCATAGTCGAGAAAGATGGGCACGGAACCGGCAGGGGGAATTTCTTGAAGACATACAAACTGCTGCAAAATGAGCTCGAGCATCCGGAATACCAGGCACTGCTCGGGCAAGCCGTCAGCACAGTTGAAATGTCAAGTACGGATATGACGATAAAGGAGGACGCTCAAGAAATGAAATCAATCAAGGTGGCGATGTGCCAGATTGTTGCGCTCGATGGCGATCGAGCAGGCAATTTCATTCGCATTGAAAACGCATTGCAGGAGGCAAAACAAAACGGGGCAGAGTTAGCCTGCTTTCCGGAAACATGCATTTATGGCTGGGTCAACAGCGGCGCACACCAACGCGCACATCCCATTCCGGGGGCAGATTCAGATCGGCTGTGCGAACTGGCGCGCAAATATCAGCTCCACCTGGCAATTGGCTTGGCAGAAAAGGACGGTCCAAACCTTCATGACAGCGCGGTGCTAATCGACGATCGGGGCAATATTCTGATCAAGCATCGGAAAATAAACATCCTGACTTCACTCATGACGCCGCCCTACACGCCCGGAACCGAAGTTCAAATCGCGCAGACAAATTTCGGAAAAATCGGGCTGCTCATCTGCGCCGACACATTCAAAAGCGCGCTGCTGGAAAAAATGGCTGCGTTAAAACCGGATCTGGTGATTGTCCCGTATGGCTGGGCAGCACCCGAAGAAATGTGGCCTCAACACGGAGAATCGCTGGTTGAAACCGTCACCAGAGCCGCCATTGCAATCGGCGCGCCGGTAATCGGCACCGATTTGGTCGGCGAAATCACAAAAGGTCCCTGGACCGGTCAAATTTTCGGCGGACAAAGCGTCGCAGCGGATGGGAATGGGCTTCCACTGGCAAAAGGCGAAGACCGCGACCGGGATATCATCATCTTCATTCTCGACCTATAAACACCGAACCGCGAAGGAGTACTAAAGCTTGTGATAGCCAGGTTTGTGGAGTGCTAAAGCTCGTGATAGCCAGGTTTGTGGAGTGCTAAAGTTTGCTTTAGCCGCGCCGCCAGGCGCTCAAAAAAATCAACCACTTTCCAATATCCAGCCCGTCTACCCGCTTTTCACAAAATGCGATCCCGGGCAAAGCTGCTCTTCTCCAAAATGAACCCGTCAACTCAAACTGACGTGTAACACGCAGCAATTACATACACAAAGGAAAATCAAAATGACGAAGCACCTCCTTGCTTTGCTGCCAATAAGCATCCTTTTCATCATCGCATGCGAAACTTCAACACAACATCCGTCCCTTGAAAACGGCGACTGGCTTCAATACCGCGCCGATGCCGCCCGAACCGGCTATACCCCGCATCAGTTGCCGGCGGAGTTGACGCTTCGCTGGCAACTTCAGCAACCCCCTCCTGCCCCGGCGTGGAAAGGCGTCCATACGCGGATGACGTTCGATCACGCATACCAACTGGTGATCGCCGGGCAGACGCTCTATTTCGGCAGTTCGACCGATTGCCGCGTGGTCGCGCTCAACGCGGAAACAGGCTATGAGCGCTGGTCATTTTTCACCGAAGCCCCGCTGAGATTCGCCCCGGTCGCCTGGCATGACCGTATTTTTGCCGGCAGCGATGACGGGTGCTTGTATTGCCTCTCAGCGAGCAGCGGCAGGGTAATCTGGAAAAAGCGCGGCGGACCGGATGACCGCATGCTGTTGGGCAACGACCGTATGATCTCGGCTTCACCATTGCGCGGCGGAGTTGCCATAAAAGATGATGTGCTCTATTTCGGCGCCGGCATCTGGCCCTCCGAAGGTATTTTCATTTATGCGCTCGATCCAAAGACCGGAGATATCCTCTGGATCAACGACAATTCCGGCGGCTTGGAATGGGATCAGCCGCACCCGCATGCCAGGGCGAAAAGCGGCATTTCCTGCCAGGGTTACCTCCTCGTCGCCGGTGAGCACCTGATCGTCCCCACCGGACGCGCAGTACCGGCAGCGCTGAAATTGGCAGATGGCGCCCTCGATTATTTTCACCTGCAGGCATACCGCGAATTCGGCGGATCGCGCATCTTTGCCACCGATTCCTGCATTTTTGTAACCAGTGGCAACTCAAGGAATGAACAGGAGGTTATCGGTCAGCGCCAGGCGATCTTCAGCAATAAAACCGGTATGCGCCTGACACAAAATGATATCAATTCGCCGGCAATGGCAATTTCACCGGATTTTATCTTTCATGTCGACGCCACGGATCAGCACCTGAAAGCATTGCCCCGGCAGACGTTTCTCGTGAAAAAAATCATCACCAATCGAAAAGGCGAGGCGGAACAACGGCTGTTCCTCGCAGAACCGGCATGGACGGTCGATACGCGTCAACCCGGTGCAGTGGCGATGATCGCTGCCGGAGAAAAGATCATCATCGGCACAATCAACCATAAAGTGCTCATTGTTGATACTACTTCAAAATCGATTACCTGGACCGCCGATGTCGACGGAATCCCGCACGGATTAGCCGCAGCCCATGGCAGGCTCTACGTGAGCACCGATCAGGGCTCGATCTTCTGCTTCGATTCCAGCGGAACGATCTTCCCCCAAATACGCCAGCCGAAGTTGACCAATTCACCTTATGCGCCGGATCCCGAATTCACAATGGCAGCCGGCGCGATCATTTCGGCGGGTGGCGTCAGCGATGGGTATTGCCTCGATCTGGGTTGTGGTGACGGCAGGCTGGCGTACCAACTGGCGAAAAATACGAATCTGATGATCTATGCAATCGATTCGAATCCACAAAATGTCATCCAGGCTCGGAAGCGATTATTCAAAGCCGGACTGTACGGATCGCGCGTCACCGTCCACCTTGGTGATCTCGACGCAACCCCCTACCCCGATTATTTCGCCGATCTGGTTGTTTCGCGCCGTTCGATGAGCGAAGGAGCCGGGGTGATCGACCGGGAAGAAATTACTCGTCTTCTGCGTCCCGGCGGCGGCGTTGCCTGCATCGGGACTCCGGAACAATTGCATCGATCCGTCCATCCGCAACTCACCGGTGCTGGCGAATGGACGCATTTGTACAGCGATCCTGCGAATACGATCACCTCCACCGATACCATTGTAAAGGGACCACTCGGAATGCTGTGGTTCCGCGATGATCAATTGGACACGCCCTCGCGGCACGGTCGCGGTGTGGGACCTTTATATAAGGACGGAAGATTGTTCGTTCAGGGCAATCACTGCATCCGCGCCATCAATGCCTATAATGGGCGGACACTCTGGGAATATCACATCGATGATTTGATGAAGCCGTACGATCAGGAGCATCTAGCCGGCGCCGCGATCACGCACGGCAACTGGTGTATCGAAGGGGAGCGGTTGTATGTCCGAAAAGGACCTTCGATTGCAAATCTCACCGGTCGAACCTGCCTGGTACTCGATGCCGTCACCGGCAACGAAATCGCTGAATTCAGGGTTCCTGCCGCGCCCGATGGGCAAACCGAAGCCTACTGGGGCTATATCGCTGTGGAAAACGGAACGCTTTTCGGAACGATCATCGACCAGCATCACATCAAAAAATGGGCGTATCGCGAATCAGACATGAGCAAGCTTTTCAGCGAAGCCATCGCGCTGTTTGCCATGGATGCCTCGACCGGTGCGACAAAATGGGTGATTCCGGCAAAGCACTCGATCCGGCACAACACCATCGCCATCGGCAACGGACGACTTTATTACATCGACCGCCCGGCTGCGAAGCTGGATGAATTGCGAAATCCGCATGCCGCCCCGGATTCTGGAAATGCCTTTCCATCCGGTAGCCTGCTAGCACTGGATGCAGCAACCGGTAATGTGCTTTTTAAAAATTCGGAAAATATTGATGGCACGCTGCTGGCGCTCAGCAAAAAATACAATATCCTGGTGATGACACACCAATACACGCGCTTCAGGGCGCCATCTGAAACCAGGGAACTGATGAGCGGATTTCATGCGATTACGGGCAAAAAATTATGGCAGATCGACTTGCGGGAAACCATGGATGCGCAGTATTATTTCAGTTCGCGTCCGGTTCTGAATGACACCATCATCTACCTTGAACCCAACGCATATCATCTGCTAACCGGCAAACAGCTCAATTTCAAACTCGAGCGAACGTATGCCTGCGGTATCATTTCAAGTTCAAAAAATATGATGCTTTACAGATCGAGTACCATGGGCTATTTTGATCTGATGCACCCGCAAGTCGGCACCCAGAATTTCGGCGGGATTCGTCCCGGTTGCTGGATTAATGCGCTGCCGGTAGGCGGTATCGTGCTCATGCCCGATGATACCGACCGCTGCAATTGCAGCTATCTCATCAAAGCCACAATTGCGCTGCGACCGTTGCATGGGGAATAAACCGGGAATAATGATCCGATGAAAATGCGGGTGATCTCGGTCGGCTTCGGTTCCGGCTATTTGAATTTTGAATGGTTGCCTGGGCAATATAATTTCTATCATCTTGAGCCTTTTGCCGAAGCCCCCCATCAAAATCACTTTATATTTTGTCTGTGAATGAAAAGCAACAAAATTCTAATATTTGGTGTCATTGCGAGCTACGAAAGAGTGAAGCAATCTCTATAATATAAACGAGATTGATTGCTTCGGCAAAAGCGCCTCGCAATGACATTTTAGGGACTTGTCGTTCAGGCAGGTACTATTCAGATTCTATCGGCTTTTGGTCATTGCCGCATGTTTGAAGCGGGAATCCACTAACCTTGTTTATAGATGGATTCCTGATCAACGGATCGCGAGAATGACAAAGAGGATTTTCGGATAGGCTCTTATTTCACCTTCTTCTTGCAAATTTCAATCGTTCAGGAAATTCAGAGCCAAAGTAAAAACGTTCCCGGCTTTTGAATTGTTCATCTTTGAAACCACAAAATTTTAAAATTATTTTCCAGAATTTTTCAACATCATCAAGATTTGGACGGCATTGCTGAGACACTTGATAAGTTTCTTTAGTTGTAGGAATTATGATAGAAATACGGGTATGTGATAGAGCAAGATGTAGCGGAAAATTATTAGCCAAATCAATTTCATTTGATATGTCATGCTTATCCATTTCGACTTGCGTCTTCAAAGGATTATTGTTGCATTCCTCAATCATGTCGCTAATGTAAATCAATTCTAAATCGTGTCTTGAAGTATCAAACTGAGAAAAGTAATTCTCTGCAAATTTCAAGGTATTCAATATACAAGTTCGATTATCTTCGCTTATGGAATTCGTTATTTTGTATAGCGTATCAATTTTGGAACTTATCTCTCTTCTTCTTTCAAGCTTTACAGCTTCATATGTTTGCCTTTCAGTATCTGAATGCAGCAAAGGTACTTCTGCTTTTATAATCGGTGTTAGGCGTTGTGTTTCTATTTGTATCGGATAAAGAGCATATTTCGTTCTTACGGGAAGATAATCAAGAATTGTTGCTGCAATATTAGCTACTTCCTTGCACTCCACTGGAACCAAGCTATTGGTCACATCGCAGAATATAAGTACAACTTTTATCTTTCCCATTTTATATGAAGTATTCGATGTAATATTGCAAAACAAAAATGGCAATGATAATAACACAATTATAAATAGATTTTTATAAGATTTCATAATACTTATATCCGTTTTCCAAAACAATTAAAGGGAGAAATTTATTTCCATTGCTAAATATATTTATAACTCTTTTCAGCATTCATGAAAAAGCTTATCACGAAGTTTTCTGGAGAATAACTTGGCAACCGATTTCTCACAACGTTCGTATAGAGTCTCTCCCGCTTCAAGGGTTTCTGGCACATTTTTGCCACGCAAATATCCATGACGGTACAAATTTACCCAATAGTCAGCTAAAGAGTTTTCATGCGCGTAGTCGTCTCTCTCACGCTTAAGTTTTAGATCTAGTGATGCCAGTTCCGTCTGTTCTTGTTGTAGTTTCAAATATTTCGATTCATAGTCTTTTTTAATGCGCTTATGTGTTTTTTTCGCGTTTCTATATTGTTTCACATTTTCAAGCCGTCTCCAACCAGCCGAAAAACAAATGCCACCCACAAGGGGAAACATCAATGTAAGAAAGACAAAAGTCCCAACCGCTAGAAAATTCATTCCCGAAGGTGTCTCGCTTTGTTCAAGATCTTTCCTAGCCGACAAACCGGAAACTTTAAAAATATCAGCCGTAACCTTTTTTTGAGTCTGTTGCTGTATTTGTGCACGAAAAAAACCCAAGAAAACAATTGTTAAAAAAAGAAGAATAAAAGTAAGATACCCAACTTTTTTTTTACGCGGTTTCGCATTTTTGTAATTTCTAGCTTTATTTAACCAAATCTTTTACAAATATTCTCGTATTATTTTCCCAAAATTTTATTACTACTTTATCGATTCATTTCTTACCTTAACTATAGTTTAGAATCCCCGCGGCGCAGTTCACCTGTCAACTCATTAAAAAATGAAAGGAGCA
>JAFGMA010000258.1 GCA_016927835.1 Candidatus Zhuqueibacterota bacterium
CATATTCTTAAGCATGTCATTGCGAGCGTAACGCAGTGGAGCGAAGCAATCTCTATGTTTACAGTAAGTTATGAGATTGCTTCGTCGTTCGTACCTCGCTACTCGCAATGACAAACTAATGTTACTTTTTAACCCTTAACGAGTATATTTGCGCAGGAGGCGGGTCATTTTGAAAATGCATTCAACCAACCAGCCCTACCCTGCAAACGGATTATAGCTTACCTGCTCGCAACCAGCGAGCTAAGGATCCATCCAACAGTGCCGTCTTGCAGTGCCACACGGTACCATTCGCCATATTCGCCTAAATGCGTCAATTGCGTTCCTTCCGGAATGATGCGAATTATACCTGCATTGTAGCCTGGTCCATCGCGAAGGCGCGACTTCCTCAGGGCGTACGTATTGACATTCGGGAAAATTTTAACAAACGATTTATGAATCCAGGCGATTGCGCCATCCGGCAATCGCACTTTATACCAATCTCGCACCATACCGAGCAGTTGTAGCCGCGTTTGAGGCGGTAGTGTTTTGAAATAGGTTTGATTCCAATTGGGTCCTAAAAATACATCGGCTTGCTTTTCGGTAATAGCTACCCCCTTTTCACTCACCAGGATCGGTGAGCAGCCCAGCGCAATGAGCAGCGAACCCAATACGATAAACTGAGCAGGCATTTTCATTGGATACCTCCATGTAATACACTATCGTTAAAATAATAATACTCGGTTTTGGGGAAATTCTTTCACCGGATCCATACCAATTTCCTGAATAATCTATCCTTCCAATCTGCAGCACCTAATCAGCATCGGAAATTCAGCATGTATCCGGGTTGGTTAACCATCTTTGCAGGCAAACGTAAGTGCTACCTGTAATACTATTTAAATCTTGCTATTTTAGGAAAAATTGCGTATGTTATCTGCGAATATCTGTTTTAACTATATAAACAAAAAGTAGAAAAGATTGTTTCATCTTTATCGTTCAAGTGGTTTTTTTTCGGGTAGTTGGATTTTGCTCATATATCAAAAATCAAGTGTGATCGCTTATGAATTGTCCGCGTTGCCAATTTGAGAATGGCGAAGATGCCTTTTTCTGCATGAAATGCGGTGAAAAATTGTATATAGCGGTTCTGCAGCGCAAAGACGCCGTGGGGATTGAAGACACCTATTATTTGCTTCCGATCCCATACACAATCGGTCGCGATCCCGGCAACCAGATTGTGCTTGCCGACTCCAAGGTGTCGCGGAAACATGCGCGCATCATTTATGAAAACAATCACTTTGTTATCAGCGACCTGGGCAGCAAAAATGGTGTCATCGTTAATGGTGAAATTGTCAACCAGGTCGATTTGAACGATGGTGATTTCGTCCAAATCGGGGAAGATAAATATCTTTTCAAGAACGAAGCCATTCTGCAGCGCCCCGGGCTCATCGTTGAAGACCAGACATTGGGTCCCATCCTCAGGGTTCTCGCCCGCATCAACCAAACGTTTCATTCACCTTCTTCAATGGAAGAGACATTGAATCTCATTTTGGATTGCGTGATGGAATTAACTCGCTTTCAGCACGGTTTTCTCTTCGTTTACGATGAAAGCGGCATGACAAAGCATGAGTTTACGCGCAATATGAGCGATCCCGGATTCGACGATATTTCTTCCAGTTACAGTGCTACCGCCGTGGATAAGGCAATAAAATCGGGACGGATCGTCTTCGAAAAGAATACATTGAAGAGCGAAGATTTTCGTAACCAAAAGAGTATCATTAATTTGCGGTTGATGTCGTTGATTTGTATCCCCATTGTCTCAATGCATCACAATCCGACGTCGGAGTATGGCGTGAAAGTTGGCGAGCGTACGATTCTCGGCGTGATCTATGTTGACAACCAGAGCCCGACAAAAGTGTTCTCCGAGCGGCGCATGGAGATTTTACAAACGCTGGCAAATCAGGCTGCATTGGCGGTGGAAAATGTACTGATTCGACGTGAGCGGCTGGAGAAAAATAAAATTGACAAAGACCTCAGTCTCGCGCATAAAATCCAACAAAATCTGCTGCCATCAGGAGTGCCTGTGTCCGAGGCGATGGACATCGCCGGGATCAACGAACCATGCAGGCAGATTGGCGGCGATTATTATGATTTTTTAAAATTGAAAGATGGTAATGTTGCTGTGGTTATTGCAGATGTTTGCGGCAAAGGTGCGCCGGCAGCACTGCTGATGTCGGCACTGCAGGCAACCCTGAAATCGCAGGTGCAATACATTTCAAAAATAGATGAAATCGTCACCAATCTTAATAGTGCAATGATGCAGAATGCGCCGAGCAATCGATTTATTACCCTTTTCATTGGCGTATATCATGCCGAAGAGCGCCTGTTTGAATATGTGAGTTGCGGACATGATCCGGCAATATTGATGCGAACATCGGGTGAGATCGAATTGCTGAAAAGCACCGGATTGCCGCTCGGTATTCAGCATCCGCCGGATATAAGAAGATTGTCAACGCATCTGCAGCAAAATGATTTGCTGCTGTTGTATACCGATGGCGTTACCGAGGCGAGGAACAGCGACGGGAAACAATTCGGACTAGAAAAGTTAAAAGCTGTGTTGAAAACGGTTGGCACGTTTGTGGAAGATGGATTGAGTTGCGACGATATCCTGGATGGACTTCTCGAACAGATTTATCAGTTTACGGAAAATACGGAGCGAAGAGACGATATCACGATGGTAGCGCTACGTGCGCTGTAGGGGTAGCTGTTCCGAAGATTGATGGGAAAATTTCCAAAATAAATCGCACCAGGTGGCGTTTTGATTTTCCCGAACAAGTTTTAAAATTCCGGGTTTGGGCTTTAATAAGATACATTTTTCGTCTTATGCCTGACAAGCATTGTCAGGCGTTTTTCGGGGCATTCGAATTTACGGCAAAAGCAAAAGCTGCGGGCTACAAGAGACTCATCTTGTCAGGTAATCGTTACGGGCTACAGAATGAAATTCGCATTCCTTGAATTTCATTCGACAGGATGCCAAATTGCAAACATCAAATATTTTTATGAAGTGCCCCTGTACGGTTACCTTATTGACGATTTAAATCGTTGTGATTATATGATGCAACGGCTTTGAACGAACAAAAAAAATGATCCCGCCTCTATATCAAATGGAAAGCGGAAAAGCCCTTATCAAAAGATTTTTTTTCATCCCGGTAAAAAGCTATCCATACAATTCCGAATACGCGGATGGAAAACAAAGATAACGCATGGTGTTGAAGCGAAAGCAAATGCAAGGGAGCACACAGGATGAAACTGATTTGCAGATCGGGAAAATTTAAAGGTCAAACATTTGAGATCGATGAAGGGGTGTACCGCATTGGCAGGGCTTCTGCGAATAACCTTCAAATCCTCAGTCCTTATATCTCAAAATTTCATGCGGAGATTTACGCCAGGGGCAGCCATGAAATCATTCTCAAGGATCTGCGCAGCACCAATGGCACGTTTGTCGGGAATAGCCGGGTTACGGCGGAGGTGCCGCTGAATCATGGCGATATTATTTTGCTTGGCAAAAATGAAACGTATGAAGTGGTAATCGAAGCGGAACCCGAGCCGGCAACGGCAATCGGTGCTGCAAAACCGCGCAAAAAGCCTCCGACACAACGCGTCGAAAAAGCACCCGCAGTCGCCGGAACGCCGGAACCGCTCCCAACGTCTGCGCCAGCCAGGGATTCGGAGAGCGACTCGTGGTTCAACCTGATGGATATTTCTTCCGATCTGGGCGAGAAAATCGATTTTAGCGATGACGCCATCGAAACCGGTTCGTTCGCCGAAAGCGATGTTGCCTGGCCCGATGTGGTAAAGCTGAAAATTGCCCATGATCTATATGAAAAATTGCTCGATGGCAGCAAGCGTTTGCTTTCATGTTACGATGAATACCAGGTATTCGAAAGCGCCTCCCAAATCATTCACCCTATTTTAGGTTTCAATAACGGAATTTTGGCATTTCAGCGCCAGCCGGGCGTTGAAACCGACTTCGACTATTACTATTTAAATGAAAAAAATATCGAATTGGCTGAACTCGCAGATGAGCTTCATTCGCAATTGAAAGGCGAAGCAACCGCGCAACTGATCCCTTTCAAGAATCGTTTCAATGCTGCGCTCTATAAAGCCCTCCGCCATAACACGCAGGTTTTTGGCTATCTTTATCTGTTGAGTGATATCATGCACCCCGGATTCACCAAAAATGACGCGCTGGCATTTGACCAGATCTGCCAATTATTCGAAGCTGCTTTTGGAAAATATCTCATAAAATAGCAACTATTTGAAATCACAAGGTGGAAAACAACGCAGCGCCGGCGACGCCGGATAGCAAATAAGGAAATGGAAATCAATGAAAAATTTAAGTAAACAGCCATCTTCCCGAACATGCTTCTTGTGTGGCAAGCAAAACGATGACGGTTTGAAAATGGAATGGTATAATAACCTGGAAACGGGGCAGGTTGAAGGAACCATCCGTATCCCCGAGCAATTCAACGGATACCCTGGAATTGCACACGGCGGCATCGTCGCCGCAATTATGGATGAAACTATGGGCAGAGCCGTGATGATCGATGGCGATTTTGACAACCTTTTCGTCACCCTGAAGCTCGAAATGACCTACCGCAATTTCACACCGACAAATACACCCTTGAAAGCAGTCGCCTGGATCGTGCGACGAGGCAGCCGCGGCGTCAGAGTAGCCGGGGAACTGCGATTGTCCGACGGCACGGTGACAGCCGAAGGCGCTGCGCTTGTGGTGCGCCCACCTGAAGAAGTCTCAAGGCGCTGGGAACCGGAGCGCCCGTTCTGGAAGGTTTATTAAACCTGGGTTGAGTGGTTCAACGTTCCAGGTTGATAAGTCTTAGCAGATGAAATTTAAGAAAGTTGCACCTTGTTTGATTTTTATACACAATTGATTAAACCAAATTCCGGATCATCGGGCGCTATAAAAAAATATCAATAGTTTACACTATTGAGCGGGGAATCCTGAACCTGAAACCGTTCAGTGTAGGGTAAACACACCAGGATGCCCCGAAGAATGTGGGCGACTTAAAGCAAAAAAGCAGCCGTTGCATCATAACGTGAATTCCTCTGTCGAAGCCTGAGAGTGGGAGTTAGCCTGTATGCACTTTCTGCATGGTTACACAAGCACTCGTCCTGCACGTATCCCGCAATTGCTCCGGGGCATTTGAAGAGCGGTTCAGGCTTTGCCCCATATCGATTATTCCCTGCCTTGAGATTTCAGGATGAAACGCCGTGAAAATTTTCCAGGCTCAAAAAACTCATTCCGTCATCAAAAAATCGGCTTTATTTTGAAACAAAAATAGTCGAAAAGCATTAATTGACTAATGTCAAAAATGAATTCCTGCACCAAAAAGTGCTTGATTTCCATAGAAAATATCTCTATATTTATTCCGTTTTTACAAAACCAAATCGTTCTGAAAATTCTGGCAGTTATAGGCGAAATTTGTCAAAATATAGTATCAAGGTTTAAGGGACGCGCTATTTGGATCCTGTCCGAAAAGTCCCTACTGCTTCAGCCTGAGCGGAGTCGAAGCGTGCCATTCTCTTTTTTTTATATTGAGTTAGCAGCTTCGGGCTGTTCCGCCGGGTGCAAAGGTGGTTGTATTCGGGCAGATACACTATCGGGGAGGCGGCTCAAAGAAGCTACTCGTGTGGAGTACCTGAGGCGTAATTATTATTGCCAACAATTTTATAAAGAGGGAAAGCACTTAATCCGTCCTCCTGACCATTCCCGGTTTGAATCTTCTTAAGCAGAAAATAGCATTCAGATCATTTTACATGAGCCATGGCATCTTTCCTCCCCGTAATACTCGCCAGATGGGAAAAACATAGAAAAGCTTGAGAGCAATTAACATTCATTACTGAAAAAAGAAGCGTATGAATAAAAACAGACTTTTCGGTCAAATTCTCAACAGCCTTGAAGAAGGGATACTGACGATAAACATGGATGGCAATATTACATTCTGTAATAAAGCCGCAAAACTGCTGTTGAATTTGTCAAACAAAATTTTGGTCGGGCGTTCGTATTCAAAGATATTCCTTGCAGAACCCAAGAACGAAGCCTTCTATCAAATCATCTCTGATGCGATCGAAGCCGCTACGTTGCACGAACAGCATCGAATTCCCTATCGCTCGCCAGACGGACGAACGTACCCGCTGATAATCAATACCAGTTTCATTTCGTCATCAACCGAATTTGATGAGTTGTCGGATAACCAGGGCGTGGTGGTGTCGATTTACAAAGAGATTTCTGACGCCGGAACCGTAGCGGAAAGCAGCGAAACCAGCCAGGAGCATGTTGACGATTTGCGCCGGGCGAATGTGCGGCTGGAACACGAGAAAGAAAAAGCGAAAAAGTTTCTGCGCCGGATCGAATTCATCAAAATCGGTCTCACATTTATAATATTTGCGCTGTTCCTCGGCGTAATCATGTACCTGCAAAATAGCACGACGCTGGATAAAGTAAAATTGGAACCTGTCAACCAGGAGCGCGGTCCGGGAAAAATAATAAATGTCATGCGGGATACAATGGAGGTCGGTATTACGCTATCCGGTCCGTTGCAGCCATACAGTACGGTTACCCTCGCTGCTCAAACCGCCGGCAAAGTGATTCGCCGAAATTTCAAAGAAGGGGATCAGGTTCAAAAAGAGCAGATTTTGTATGAACTGGAACGTAAAGAGGTTGCGCGGCAGGTTCGTTCGGCACGCGTAGCATATATGAAATTGTTGGAGCAATTCAACGAACTGAAATCATGGGAAGGCAGCCTCGAAGTAAAACAGGCGCAGCGGAAATTCGAATTGGCTAAACTCGAACTTGCCAACGAGAAGAAGAAACTAGCTGAAACCCGCAAGTTGTTTGAGAAAGGTATCATTCCGCGAATCGAATTCGAACAGGCACAAACAGCTTATAAAAAGCTTCAATACAACTATAAAAATGCTGAGGAATCACTCGAAAAAACCATTGCTAAAGGTGAATCCGAAAAACTGGAAGTTTTGCGGCTCCAGTTGTTCAATTCAAAAGAAGAATTGATGGAACTCGAGAAAAAATATGAGGCAACACTCGTGCGTGCGCCGGTTGCCGGCGTTGTGATGGAGCCTGTTGCCAGCGATGGCACCCACCACAATTTTAAAAATGAAGGCGATATGGTCAAAGGCGGCGATCTGATGGCAACGATTGGTGCCACAGAGTCCTATCGAATTTCGGCGATGGTTGGTGACTTGAATGTGAAATATATCCGCGCCGGGCAGCCGGTTTCGATTACCAGCTTTGCTTTTCCCGGCATCGCTCTCAAAGGTGAAATAGAGCGCGTTTCGGCAAAAGCGATCGTTGAAAATAAAATTCGCTATTTCCCGGTTCGGATTATGGTTCCGGCAATTCCCGATTCCTTGCGCAATCAGATTCGTCTCGGGATGCTCACGGACTGCTATATCCCCATAGACACCATTCCCGATACGCTGGTTGTGCCGCTTGAAGCCATCTTCAGGCACAATCACAAGGACGCGGTTTATGCGGTTATGCCAGACAATTCACAGGAAATTGTATATGTCAAAACAGGATTGAGTAACGAGAAAAATATAATTGTTACCCATGGATTAGCCGATACGATGAAAATATTTATCCGGGATGATTTAGATGCCTTTTAACTCTTTTTTACAGATTACGCTAAATAGCGTTTTAAAAGTCAAGTGGCGGTTGGTGCGCATTATCCTTTTATTCGCAATTGGTACAGCAGCCATATTTTTCATGATGACTTATAGCAATACGATAAGAGTCGAGACATTTCGCCGATTTCACTCGGAAGGGATGGATCTGTTTTCGGTTATCAAGCGTCCGGGAACCGGTGCATTGGGACGAGGGCAATTCAGAAGGTTGACGCCGGAGGCTGTTTCTTATCTAAAATATGATCCGGATTATATCCTCGAAACTGCAGCGGAGTTTCAGCTTTCGGAATCGATCACCTTCAATGATATGACGTTTGGGGCATTCATCAGTGGCGTACAGGAGAGCTTTTTCAATGCGCTCAATTTGAAGCTTCACTCGGGAAGAAGATTGTCGCGGTTTGATGAAGGCAGAGCGTTCTGCCTGCTCGGATACCGGGTCTATCAGCGGTTGCGGGAGCGTTTTTCAGACACGATTCTTAATAAGCCAATTCATCTCGGACACAACGTTTTCAAAATTGTGGGAATTCTCGCCCCATGCAAAAGCACAACCAGTGAATACAGCATCGATGAGGCGGTCTTCGTGCCCTATTCAACTCTTTCACAATATCTGGCAAGCGCTGAAATAACAAAAATCACACTTAAAGCGAATCCGAATCGCCCTATTCCTGACGTCACAGATTATATTCATTCTTCGCTGGAGCGCTACCTGGGTGATGCCAGTATTTATGAAATCAACAATCAACACATATTCCTGCAATCTATCGTGGATCAGGCGAATCAAATCTCTTTCATTTTTGGCGTCATTGGCAGCATCTCGCTGATTCTCGGCAGTATTTCTCTGCTCAAATTAATCATCTTCATTAATTTCGATCGCGATCATACCTTTAAGTTGCTTTCGGATACTGGCGTAAAAATCGGATATCTTCGGCTGCAACTGATCCTGGAGCCACTGCTGGTTGCGCTTTTGGGCGGAGCCCTTGGCGTTGTGATTGGATTGGTGGCAGCAGAGGTGGTTATCGGACATCAAAACTGGATTCCGGTGATTTCTGCCAATACACACATACTATGTCTCGCGGCAGCCAGTGTGCTGGGTCTGCTCATCGGACTCTATCCGGCGCTTTCAATCACCCGCGCGCCTCGATAACATTAAAGCTGATTGATCTTCAGAATTGAAAGCATAAAGCGGGACGAAAATGGTCGCCCTTTTTAGCTACACTACATAATTTTTGCACTATTTGCCTCTTATAAAGTTTTGTTATACAGGCAGGTTAGTTGAAACAGCCTGATAAATTTGTAAATGAGTTTGACAATATCTGGATTATGGAAAGATGAAGCTGCTTAGACTTGACACAAAATTCGTATGTCGTGAATGTAATCCCTCAGTAACTGTTTCCCAAACTCCTGTTTGGGAACCCAGGAGGCATCGTAACCCATATAAAAAACAAATAACTGAGGTACTGCGTCCTGAATTCATTTTTATCTTGTTATTAATGAGCATGATGACTGCATCCGGATTTGCGGAAGAACCGATCATTGTATTAAATTTGAAACTAAGCCAGGATTCAGTTCAAACTATCGATACGCTTTCGGTGCAGGATTCCTCGCGAACGAAAACGCAGCAAGATATTGTATCGGATCTGGTTCCGCCGGATACGGACGTCAGGGAGTTGTCGCTTGAAGGTTGTATCGAACTCGCCTTGGAGCATAACCGGAATTTAAAGCTTTTCCGGCTGTCTGAAAATTCCGCCCGAATTCAATTGGAGATGGCTGAATCGCGTTTTCTGCCTTCGGCGAGTATCTCAGGAGGACGCAACGAAAGCCGAAACGATGATCTGGGGTACGTGATCACCAAACACGGACTTTCCTCCGGGCTGTCATTTTGGCGCGCCCTGGAAACCGGCGGTGCTGTCAGTCTGAGTGTGGGCACCAATACCAGTGAATCTTCAAATAATCCGGGAATTACGAACTATTATACCAATGTCGGGCTCTCGGTAAGTCAGCCGTTGATGGCAGGCGCCGGCATTGAAGTGAATATGATCCCGATTAAGCGAGCCCAGGCGTATGCCAAAATATCGCTGTTCCATATAACCCAGGGGATGATCAACCTGATTACCGTCATTGAAAGCCAATATTGGGACCTGATACTGGTTTACGAAGATTACAGGATCCAACTCGAAGCGCTCCAGCGCGCCAGGGACCTGCTCGAAGTGAATAAGAGCCTGATTGAATCGGGGCGATTGGCGTCGCAAGAAATCGTACAGGCGGAGTCTGATGTTGCCAACAGTGAAATTTCGGTTGCCGGCGCTGAAAATTCAATCCTCAATACCCAAATTGCCCTGCAGGCGCAATTGGACCTGGAGGAACACATCTGGTTGCAGCCAACCACAAAGATGACTTTCCACCCTGTGCAGGTTAGAATCGAAGATTGCCTTGCCGCAGCGTATGTGAATCGACCGGATTGGCTGATTCATGAATTGTACCTGGAAATCGAAAGGATGAACCTTATTCTGTCCAAAAACAGAAACCGCTACACCCTCGGATGCTACGCCAGCGTCGCCAGTGATGCCAATAGCGATAGAGAATTTTGGGCAACAGCGAGGGATGCATTCAATTTTCAAACGCTTACCTGGAACGTGGGATTGTCTTTCAATTTTCCATTCAACAAACAGGTGTTGAAGAACGGTTACCAGCTTCAGCAGCTTTCTTATGATAGCCAGGCGCTTTACATGGCGGAGCTGAAGGAAAATATTCGCATCGCGGTGGAAAATGCTGTTCGGCATGTAGAATATTCATTGAAACAAGTTAATCTGGCGCTGCGCGCAAAAGAACTTGCTGAACGCAAACTGGAGCTTGAACAGGAAAAAATGAAAGTAGGTCGTTCCTCCAACTTTCAGGTCATCTCTTATCAGCGCGATTTGACGAACGCCCAGAACGGTGAGCTCCGCGCCATTGCAACCTATCTGAAAGCTCTGGGCGCGCTGCAGCAGACGATGGGAACCACTTTGAAAAAATGGGGCATCGAAATCGAACGCGAATAATGATTGACACAATTGAAGTTAAATCGTATGCCAATCATGATCGAAACGACTGAAATCAAATTGAAACCAAACCTATAATATCCACAGGAGGTTAGTATATGGAAAAGAGTACACCCAAAACCTATAAATTCAAAGCTGAAATCAAACAACTTCTTGATATTTTGGTGCACTCGCTGTATACCAATCGAGAAATATTCGTTCGGGAACTCATTTCAAATGCCGCGGACGCGCTCGATAAAGTGCGGTTTGAAACCGTACGAGGCACGCAGGTCGCCGATCCGGAATTGCCGTTTGAAATCCGCATCGAGTTAGACAAAGAAAATAAAAAATTTACGATTACTGATACCGGTATCGGAATGAGCCGTGATGAATTGGTGAAAAATATCGGAACCATCGCCTATTCCGGTTCAGCCAAATTCCTGGAGCAACTGCAAAAGGACCAAAAAGGAAGCATCGATCAGATTGGCAGGTTTGGTGTGGGCTTCTATTCGGTATTCATGGCTGGCAAAGAGGTGAAGATTACGACCAGGTCGGCTAATGCCGAAGAAATCCCTGTCCAATGGCACTCCGATGGTCTAGGCAGCTTCGAGATTTCGCCAGTTGAAACAGCACCCCGGGGCACCAAAATCGAAGTCTTCCTGCGAGATGATGCTGCCGAATTCGGCGAAAAATATCGTATCGAAAACGTTATCAAAAAATACTCCAATTTTGTGCCATTTCCGATTTACATCGATGGCGAGCAAGTCAATAAAATTTCTGCGATCTGGCGCGAACCCAAATCATCCATCAAAGAAGATCAATATACAGAATTTTTCAAATTTCTCACGAATACTTCCGACGAGCCGCTGACGTACCTTCACTTCTCAACCGATGCACCGATTCAATTCAGCAGCCTCATATTCATTCCCCAGACAAATTATGAAATTTTTGGTATGACCAACCGCGAGCACGGGGTCAATCTATTCGCCAAACGAATATTGGTGCAAACAAGTGCCAAAGATTTGCTTCCCGAGTATTTGAGATTCATGCGGGGCGTGGTTGACTCAGAAGATCTGCCGCTGAATATCTCCCGTGAAACGCTTCAGGAAAATATGGTTGTAAGTAAAATCAGCTCGATTCTGGTGAAGCGTATCCTGTCGCATCTGTCGGAAATTGCGGAGAAAGATGCTGAAAAATATCACAAATTTTGGAAGGAATTCGGGCGCATCTTCAAAGAGGGGCATACGGATTTTCTCAACCGCGATAAATTCAATGAATTGCTGCGATTCAACTCGTCGACCCACAAAGATGCCGGGGAATTAACATCTCTGACAGCGTATATTGAGCGGATGAAAGAGGGGCAGAAAGATATTTACTACCTGTCCGGTCCCTCTCGTGAAGCAGTCGAACGCGATCCGCACCTTGAAATTTTCAAACAAAAAGGCATTGAAATTCTCTACCTGTATGAACCGCTGGATGAATTCGTCATGACTGGCATGCACCAGTTCAAGGAAAAGAACCTGATCTCGGCTGATCAGGCAGATTTGTCATCGTTGAAAGATGTGAAACTCGGTGATGACGCTGCCAAAGAAGAAGCGCCAAAAGAGGAAAACAAGCGCGAATTCGAAAAATTGTGCCGGCGGCTGAAAGACATTCTCGGCGATAAAGTTGAAGATGTCAGGCTCTCGGAACGGTTGACCGATAGCCCGGCGGTGCTGGTGAGCAAAGACGGCAGCTTTTCATCTCAAATGCAACGCCTGATGACGATTTTGAATAAGGATGAAACCCTGCCCAAAAAAATCATGGAAGTCAATGCAAAACATACGTTAATTCAAAATTTATTCGAAATTTATAAAAAGAATCCAAAGGACGAATTTCTGGAGAAGTCGGCGACGCAGCTCTTTTTATCGGCGCAATTGGTGGACGGCTATCTGGTTGATCCGCATCAACTTGTGCAGGGCACTCAGGAACTGCTGAAAAATGCCAGTAGCTGGTATCTCGAAAAAATATGATCTTCGTTTTCACTGAAATCGCGAGAGCATGGCGGATGGATCCACAAGAGGCGGTAGCGCTTCATTCATCCCAACACGGTTTTAGCGGGATTCTAATATACTGCAAACGGTCATAAATTGAACATTTTTTTACTGTCATTGCGAGGCGTTTTTTGCCGAAGCAATCTTTTCAGTGCTTAAC
>JAFGMA010000259.1 GCA_016927835.1 Candidatus Zhuqueibacterota bacterium
TATAAGATGCACTCGGAGGCTCGGGAGTGAAAGCCCTTTATGGATTTCACACTCGCATCGCATAAAGGCAATGCACTCCAAAATGTTTAAATTATGCCCGGTCGAAGTATAAATTCAAAGCGCATCAGCCAGTCACAAAGCTCACGGGGATTAAGCCGCTTTACGCCCGATGATCCGGAATTTATTTTTGATCAATTAATAAAAATTATGATAAGGTCGCGATTATCGGGAATCAGGCAATATTCAGATAAAAAATGTACACAAATAAAATTTAGCCACAGATTTTCACTGATTAAACACGGATAAGCACAATACGGCATAAAGAATCTGTGTTTTATCCGTGCCAATGGTGGCTATAAAAATAAATGCATATCTTAATCAAAATTTATGTCATCATCATTCTGAAATGGCGTACTCGGATTCAACAACCCGGAATCCTGAACGATGAACCGCTCAACCCAGGAAATAATTGTTTTGACCTGAATCATTTTGTCAATGAATGCTCAACTCAAACTTTCATCGATCGCACCTGACTGATCTAAACCATCCATCACCTGCCACCGCGCAATTCACCCAAATCACAGAAATAGGCTTTATGATGAAAAAGAGCTTGCATTTTAGCGAATATTTGCTATTTTGTCTTCGTTCAGGAAAATCAGTAAATGAGGATGCTTGTCAAACTATGGTAGAATTCAAGCCTGATGAATCAATGCCAACTCCTGCTGATAAACAGGAAACCGGACGCGATTTCCCCACGCCCCGGATCGTGGTCAGCAAATGCATGGGATTCGCGTCATGCCGCTATAACGGTCTCACAATTCATTCGGATGTGGTTAACCGCCTGGGCGCCCGCTCTGGGGTATACGTTGAATTTTTGCCCGTGTGCCCGGAAGTGGCAATCGGTCTCGGGATCCCGCGCGATCCCATTCGAATCGTGAAACTTGGTGATGAATTGAGGCTCATCCAGCCCTCAACAAAATCGGATTTTTCAGTACAGATGACGGAATTCGCCGCAGCGCATTTGAGTTCACTCAGCGATATAGACGGCTCCATTCTGAAAAACCGATCGCCCTCCTGCGGTATAAACGATGTCAAAATATTTCCCGATCCAGGATCAAGAATTCCGGTTGGAAAAGGCGCCGGATTTTTTGGCGCTAAAGTATTGGAAATGTACCCGCATCTGCCTGTTGAAGACGAAGGTCGATTGACAAATTCCCGAATTCGTGAGCATTTTTTCATTCGTATTTTCACGAACGCTTTCTTCAGGCGCGTAAAAGCCGGCGCTAGCATGAAGCATCTGGTTGATTTTCAGAGGCGGAATAAACTGCTGCTGATGGCGTACAATCAAAAGGAAATGCGCTTGATGGGCAAAATCATAGCCAATCAGGAAAAGCGACCGCTGCACCAAGTGATTGAAAACTATGAACAGCACCTGGTTTCCGCTTTTGCGCGTCCGGCGCGAGTTATGTCAAATATCAATGTGCTGATGCATGCGCTGGGCTATTTTTCAAAACAGCTCAGCCATCAGGAAAAGGCATTCTTCCTTGACACACTGGAAGCGTATCGCAATAACAAAGCACCCCTCAGCGTGCCCAATGCGCTGTTGAAGTCCTGGATGGTGCGCTTCAACGAGCCTTATTTGATGCAGCAGACATTTTTCGAACCGTTTCCGCCAGGATTAATCGAAATTTCCGATTCAGGCAAGGCAAGGGATTATTAATAAGTGACTAAAATGTCTGAAGTGACTAAAGTGCCTGGAGTGAACTAAAGTATTTTAGGCACTTTGAACTTTAGTCACTTTAGAGCACTTTTGAGAGTGTTTATCATGATCCAAAAAGAACGCATTAAGGACCTCAACGAAAAACCGGTGCGCAATCGAGCATATATCCTGTATTGGATGCAGCAGGCGCAGCGCACGGAATATAATCACGCATTGGAGCATGCGATCAACCTCGCAGACCAGCGCCAAAAGCCGCTTATCGTGTTTTTCGGCATCACGGACAATTTTCCCGAAGCCAACGAACGCCACTACTATTTTATGCTTCAGGGCTTGCGTGATATTCAATGCGCGCTGGCGGAGCGGAAAATAAAGCTGGTGGTTCGAAAAATTTCACCGGAGCTCGGCGCGATCGAACTGTCCCGAAATGCTGATCTGGTCGTTGCGGATCGCGGTTATCTGAAAATCCAGCGTGCCTGGCGCAAGCATGTTGCAGACCGCATCGATTGCCGGCTGGTGCAGGTTGAGAGCGATGTGATTGTGCCGGTGGAAATCGCCTCGCTAAAGGAAGAATATGCGGCTGCCACGCTGCGCCCGAAAATCCATCGGAAATTGCAGCAATACCTGGTTCCGCTGGCAGAAAAGACGCCCGCTTTCTCCTCGCTCAGGTTGACGCAGGCGTCTTTCCCGATTGAATCCATCGATGACGTCCTGGCGCAGCTTGAAATCGATAAATCCGTTGCGCGGACAACCTTTTTCACCGGCGGAACAGCGGCAGCGAAAACATGCCTGGATTCGTTTATCGCCCGCAAATTGGCGCATTATGGTAACTTGCGAAATGATCCCTCAAAAGCGTATGTCTCCGATATGAGTCCGTATCTGCATTTCGGACAAATTTCTCCGCTATACATCGCGTTAAAAGTGGCGGAAATACAAAATGACAGCACTGACGACTATCTGGAGGAGCTCATTGTGCGCCGCGAATTAAGCATGAATTTCTGCCACTATAATGAAAATTATGATCGATTCGATTGTCTGCCGGAGTGGGCAAAACGGACGCTGCACGAGCACCGGAAAGATGCGCGGCAAACGATTTACACCACTGAGGAATTTGAAAACGCTGCCACGCACGATCCTTACTGGAACGCTGCCCAAAAAGAGATGGTGCTCACGGGAAAGATGCACGGTTACATGCGCATGTACTGGGGCAAAAAAATTCTGGAATGGACGCGCGCGCCAGAGGAAGCGTACCAAATTGCGCTGTACTTGAATAATAAATACGAGTTGGACGGTCGCGATCCCAACGGATTCACAGGCGTTGCGTGGTGCTTTGGCAAGCACGATCGCGCCTGGTTCGAGCGCCCGATTTTCGGCAAGGTGCGCTACATGAATGCCAATGGCTTGCGCCGGAAGTTCGATGCGGATGCGTATGTGCGGAGGATAGAAGGAATTGAGCGGGATCGATGAAATCTACTGAACGATTAGTACGATGGTATGAAAATTTATAATGGAAGTTAAAAATGGCAAGAACTGCAACAATTCAAGCTCGAATCGATCCGGAGATTAAAGCCAGAGCGCAGGAAATATTCAATAAGCTGCATATCACAATGTCAGAGGCGATCTCGATGTATTTAACGCAAGTTACCCTGCAACAAGGCATCCCCTTTGAATTAAAAATTCCAAATGAGCTTACCGTTGATACGATTAGAAAATCAGAAAGAGGTGAAAACCTTCATAAAGTAGACTCAGTGGATGACCTTTTCAAGGAACTTGAGCGTTGACAATCATTTATACGACACAATTCAAATTGGCTTTTATTCTATAAGAGAACTGCTGATAACCTTATACTGAAAAGAACAGGATCACACTCGGAATTATTCAGGACGTAGAATTTAAGTTGTATGATCAAGAGCTTTTATGCTCTTATTTTTTCCGCAACAGGTGTTGATCTTTTTCAATCGCACGTGACTCGACCGGAGAGACCTGATGCTGGAATAGGATTTACGTTATTGTGCTGTTCCCTGTCAATATTCATGCACGCTTAAAAGTAACTCGATGAAACAGCAACATTGTTATTCGTCCGATTGTGCATGCCCCGTAAAGCGAGATTACTATTTCTTTTCCAAACCACCACTCTTTGGTATCTTTTTCTATCAAAAATTATTTCAACATTGCCAAATACACGGCTAATTACGTCAATGCCCTCAGTATCTTTTCTAATATCTAAAATCAGTACGCCGCCCTCTGTCAGCAAATTATGTACTTTTTCCAGGTACGTCTCCACTGGATAATGAAATCCCCAAGATATTAATGAAACTATTAAGCTGATTTTACAATCGATGTTAATATCATTATTGTCAGTTGCTTCCAAAATGTGAATATGCGATTCCGGTATATAATTCTGTATTAGCACTTGCTTCGATATATCAAGCGAGTTGTAGAAAGCACCTTTATTTTTTATACCATACCAAACAGATTTTTCGACATGAGTTTTGTCTAATAAATATAAGGTGGGTCGATAGGAACTGTAGTGATTTGACAAGAACACATCCAGTCCGGCAACACCACACCCGATATCAAGAATGGAAGAGCATGTCTCTGGTAAAATTTTTTTTATCGACAGATACTCTGATCGCATATCAGCTTCATACATAAGCGCGATTTGGGATGAAAAAAGTCTTGATTCAAGTTCGACTATTTGATTGTAAATCGAAAATGGAAGCACCTTGTTAATCAGTTTACAAGGTAATGTATTTGCTAAACGTAAATAAGCCGTTCTTTGAAAAAGTATATATTTTACGGCTTCATTTGGTATGGTCATCCTGTCCATTGAATTTCCTCATTAATTGATCCTGCTGCCTATACTCTGAGTCAGGTTTCGCGATGTGAAGCGAGACTTTCAAATCATCTACAAATGTTTCCTAAAATCACTAATATCCGGTTAACTCGAATTATAAAAAAAGAATTATTGTAATTATTAATGTTAAAGCATAGTAATTGTGAAATTCGCTTTCAGGTAGAAAAATATATGCTTAAATTTTAATATTTAATAATTTAGTATCAGCTATTTTAAAATCAACCGGACAGTAGTGTCAAAAAATTAATAATAATTCATTGCTGCAATTTTCACGCTAACCGCTAAACTCTTGTGATTAAAGATAAATAATTTTCACTTGTCTTGCGATATGTGGATTTAAAATAAATGATCGGAAATATATGAATTGACATTAAAATATTCAGGTTGTGTGAATCAGCACTGTACTATTCGAATTTTAAACAGTCAATGGTCGGATATTATTCAGCTTTTATCAATGGTTGGGATAGAATTTGCACTCCCGTGGTCGGGCAGGTGCGGTTAAAAATTGCGACAGGCGTCCGCCTTACTTCAAAATGACCAGAGCAAAATAAATCAGTTGGGCAAAATAGGCGTGAATGGCAATTCGGGATTTTGTGTGGTTGAAAAGGTTCAATTTCAGAGCTGCGAAACTAAAGATGAAGCTGATCACAAACCAGACGATATAATTTTGAATGGGGATGGCGTTTTGCTCCCAGTGCCAATAGCCAAGCTTGACTGCTGCTGGTTCCATCACGCTGTCGAAGAGCACCATGAGCAGCGAAATCAAGCCGCTGCAAAGTACACGATGCTCACCAACTCCGCAAAATCGCACCTTGTTTACAATAGCGATCGATGATAAGAGCATCACCAGCCAGGCAAATCCGATCGCGATGGGCACGTCCAGGAGTTTCGGGCTCAGCGTGTCGCCATAGGCATAGTGCCCAAAAATTTTACCCGTTTTAACGCCCAGAAGCTCAACCAGGAAAGACAGAAAAACCACGCCAATCGCCCACAGCGCCTGGTTCCGTTTCGCGCTTGCCTTTTTATAAATATCGAGGAAAACCCAGACTGCCAGCCCCAGGATTAAGGGTGTGGCTAAAACGCGCATGGCGGTCTGAAAAACGTTTAAAATGTGCCACAATCCGCCGGCAATCAGGAAAAAATACAGGGCGAAGATGTAAACGGTTTCCCGATGGTTGTCAGCGTTTTGGTTCATTATGCGTAATGGATGTCCCGGTCCTTCCATCGTATCGTTCCCCGTTTGTAACTGAAAAATGAATTGAATCCGATCAGGATGGCAACCAAAATACTGAATGGGTGCAAAAATATGCTCACGCCAATCGGGTGCTTGTAGCGCAGCGCCAGTATCCCGCGCAATACACTATTAAGTCCGACAACCGCCAGCGCGAATAATCGCACGGATGGCACAGTCAGCAAAAAATAGGGCAGGACGAATCCGATGAATGAAATACCGATGATGCTGAAAAAGGTTGATTTTCGGTATCCGGCTAAGCCGTAAAAATTCTTCGAAAATCCCCACCAGACCTCTTTTGCGGTGGTATACATGCGGCAGAACACCGCACCGGTCCCGGCGGTGGTCAGGATTTTCATCTTTTTTCGCTTTGCCAGGCGGCTTAATTCGGTATCTTCAACCAGGTGATGTTTCACCGCCTGATGTCCGCCGATCTTTTCGTAGCTTTCGCGGGTGAAGGCGATCCACTGACCATTGGCGGCTGCCAGCGACGGATTTGGCGCATAATAGGTGAGCCACAGCGGCAGGCTGGCATACGCCAATAAATCGATGATCGGCACCACCATTTTTTCCGCCAGCGTCACCGTCTCCTGCTGGGGCAAAGCTGACAGCAGATCAAGTCGGTACTTCTGAATGAAAGCGACGGTGTTGGAGATGGCGAGCGTTTCGTGTCGCGTGTCGGCATCGGTAAAAATCAAAATATCTCCGCTGGCGTGCTGGCTGAGCTGATAACACGCCCAACTCTTGCCGGTCCAGCCGGTGGGCAGCTCCTGGCCCTGTATAAATTTAATGCGTCTATCCCTTGTCATGACCTCCCTGACAATGGATTCGGTCCGATCCTGCGACTGATCGTTCAGTACGATCACTTCGAATTCAGGGTAATCTTGCGCCAGCATTCCCGTCAAACAGGCGCCGATATTTCGCTCTTCATTTCGCGCCGGAATGAGTACGGAGACTTCGGGGGATTGCTGCAATCCCGGTGCATTGATGAGCGCGGGTCCGAAAATAATATTGACAATCGCCACCGCAAGCGCCAGCGTCATCACGAACAGCGCTATATAAAGCAAAAATATCAACGTATCACTCCCGCACGCAAATTATTGTTTGCCCAACATCCGATCCAGTCTTGTGTTTATGGAGCTTGATCCCGCAAATAGGAGCTGCGATTTTGCGCCAGCCGCGAGCTGCGCATCCAACTCGTTCAAAAGAGAGCTCAATGTCTGTTCGAGCCATTGCATCCCGTGAAACCGGTTCAAATCGACAATCCGGTTTTGTCCAAAGAGAAAAAAGGCTTCGGGTTTTTGTTCGCCGCCAAATTCGGCTTTCATCGCCAGCGGCAACAAATTCACCGGCTGGCGATAATGCGTTATGAGCCAATCGATCCCGCGCTTCAAATTGAGCGGACGCCGTGACCAGGGCAGCAGTTCCCCCTGCGGGAAAATGCAAATCAACGGTGGATCTTCGCCGCCATCCTGCATGATATTAAGGGTGTAGCGCAAAGACTCCAGTATTTTTTTGGGATTCGCCGGCTCAACGCTATACGCACCGATTCTGGCAAAGAAAAGATATTTTTGAAGTTGCGCTTGCAGCATCATCAGGTAGGCGCGCCGGCGAAAAAATTTTTTATTCAGCCAATAGATGAAAAAGCCGTCCCACCAGGTGCTATGATTCGGCACCAGAATGAGCGGGTATCGCGGATCGATTTCCGGGAGATCATCGAACATGCGGATAGCGTGAAAATATTGTTTCAGCAATCTGCGCAGATAAATCTCAAAAACCTTATCCGCCCACCATGTGTGATTTGCGGGTATCATCGGCTAAGCCCTTGCTTGCTGATCGTTGGCGACCCTGTATCGCTGGCAATTCGCCATCTCTTTCAATTTCTGGAATTTCGTCCGCAGCACCTCCTGAAACAGAATGCCGAATTTTTTAATTTGCGGGACAAATACCCGT
The DNA here is from genome assembly GCA_016927835.1 of Candidatus Zhuqueibacterota bacterium. Lineage (GTDB taxonomy): Bacteria > Zhuqueibacterota > Zhuqueibacteria > Thermofontimicrobiales > Sulfurfontimicrobiaceae > Sulfurfontimicrobium. The sequence continues at coordinate 7,759 of JAFGMA010000259.1, forward strand.
CCCTCGAACGGATTATAATCCCTGGCTTCGATTTTATGCAAAATGCCGCTATAGATGCGACTTGCGGAGTAGATGGCAAATTGAGACTCGGTCAACAGCATCGGGATGCCTTTATCGGCTTGTCTGTAAAATTGATGTGCCCGTTTCACCTGGTATCGCACCAGGTCACGCAGCCTGTTCGAGATGACTTCGTTTTTGATTTCATCCGGGCGTACCCCGAATTTTTCCAGTTCTGCTAACGGGATGTAAATTCGCCCGACTTGTTTGTCTTCCTTTATATCGCGCAAAATATTGGTTAATTGCATGGCGATTCCGAGTTTTTCCGCATACCTGAAAGCAGCTTCATCTTTGTAGCCCAGAATGTGAGTCATCATCAAACCAACCACGCCGGCGACGCGATAGCAGAAGACGTACAGTTCATCAAACGTATCATACGAATTTTTTTGAATATCCATTTGAACGCCTTTCAGCAAATCCAGCGGATATTCTATCGGAATTTGATATTTAGTCGCAGCGATGATGAACGATCGAATAACCGGGTGCTCGGACTCGCCGGTCCGATATGCCAACCGCATCTCCTGCTCAAGCGCCTTGACCTCGTTGATTAATTCTGAATCGGTTCGATTGCGCGGATTATCAATCAAGTTATCTGCATGGCGGCAAAATCCATAGAGTGCGAACGTCGCCCATCGTCTTTCCGGCGGCAGCATTAACGTTGAGATAAAAAAGCTTTTCGAGTAATGCGCCGTAGCCAGGCGGGCGTGAATGAATGCAGCCCGGTGCGAAGGTTCTTTCCAGAATTTCATACGATACTCCTGAATTAAGACCTGAATCTGTAAGAATTATCAATTCGAAAATAGCGCAAGATCCGGTCACTTCATTTAGACATTTGAGAAACCAACTTCCAGTTCCACTTCATTCAGTTCGAATTGATTCCAATAAATTTATATTATCCAACGTGTTGAAAATCATTCATTATGGCATATTCCGTAGCCTCGGATGTGAGCAACGTTCCCGGAATACCTGCGCCCGGGTGCGTACTGGTTCCGACCAGATACAAATTTTTAATATCCTCACTTCGGTTTTGCGGTCGGAAACTGGCTGTTTGCGTCAGCTTCGGTTCCAGTCCCCAGGCACTGCCGAGGTAGTTATTGGCATGTTTTTCAAAATCGAGCGGTGTGATTATTTTTGAAACCTCGATGCTGTCCCGCAAATTTTCGAGACCAAACTCATATTCCAGGAAATTCAATACTTTTTCTGCAAACGGGTGTTTCGCTTTTTCCCAATCGATGTGTCCCGCCAGGTTCGGAACCGGGATCAAAAAATACATGCTCTCGCCGTCATTCGGAGCCATACCCGGATCCGTGCGTGACGGAACATGAGCGTAAATTGAAAAATCATCAGCTAAAATTTTGCGCTCGAAAATATCATAAATCAGATCGCGATAGCGTTTGGCGATGATTAATGTGTGATGGCGCAATTTGGGATATTTTTTCCGGGAGCCGATATACAGAATAAATGCGCTCATTGAATATGACATTTTTTTCACTCGGCGGTCATTCCATTTTGATCTGTGTTCGGGCTTGATCAGATCGAGCTGCGTGTGCGCGAAATGCGCGTTGGAAATCACGATATCCGCCTGATAAAACTGGTCACCGGTGTTTACGCCGCGAGCTGTTTTATTTTCGACCACAATTTCAGTGACCTCTGAATTCGTTTGAATTTTACCACCCAATTCCAGAAAAAGGGTTTCCAGGGCTTCTACAAAGCTGTACATGCCGCCCATTGTATACCAGACGCCGCCGGATTTTTCCAGGTATGGAATCATCAGATAGACCGATGGCGTACGAAACGGATTGCCACCGATAAACAGTGTGTTGAATGAAAAGGTGAAAATGTTTCGAAAATCCTTGAAAAACCGTTTGACTGCATAATAAGATGGCAGCGGAACCCAGAGTTTCATCGCTTTGGGGATGAATTTTAAAAAGGCTTTCCAGGTAAAAGGTCGCTTGCCGAGTCCCTTATTTATAACGGCATCGTGCAACTTGCCGGCATACGCGATGAAGCGCTCATAATTTTCCGCATCCTCCGAATTGAATTTCGCCATTTGATCTTTCATGGCGCGCGTATCTCCCTGGTAATCGATGTACGTACCGTCGTGAAAATAGATACGATAGTACGGATCCAGGGGAATCAATTTCAGGTAATCTTCCATTTTTCTGTTGGCAGCCCGGAATATATCTTGAATAATATCGGGCGCGGTTATAAGCGACGGACCCATGTCGAACTTGTACCCGTTGATGTCCAGAGGATAGGCATGCCCCCCTGACTTTTCATTTTTCTCAAAAATCGTAACGTCGAAACCACGAGCCTGCAAGCGGATTCCCAACGCCAATCCGCCGAAACCCGATCCAATAATGATTGCTTTTTTAGTCTGGTTCACTGTTATTCCTCCCTTCAAACCGTTATTTTTCTTGAATTATTTAATCGACTCATGTTTAGCTCGATAGCACGTGCTCCGATAATTTGGACGCGATCTAATGGACGGCAATCCGCTCATCAACATGGATGCTTCTCAGATTTAGCCAGCTTTGCGCTGCTTGAGCTTTTCGTAAAAGAGTGTGCACATCAAAAGGTACGATGCGCCGTACAAAAAATCTTCAATTGGAATTGTCAAAATTCTGATATCCAATTGGAAATGTGGATCGTATAGCACGACTGGTCGCCAGGTTAAATATCCATTAAACAAGAGCATCAAGCCAGTGACAAGCGTCAAAAATTGAAATGTTCGTTTTTGGCGGAAAATACCGATTTTGAGAAATAAATCCAGAAATCCGGTGAGACCGACTGCGATCAATACCAGAGCGGTATATTCCATGCCCCACCAGAATACCGCCAGACCGATGGGGATAAATATTAATGAGATTTTACTCAACCAGTGGGTCCGGTTCAATCGTTTGTTTTTGAAATGGAACGCCAGAACTTCCCACACGAAGAGCGACGAAAACGGGACCGTAATGAAAAACAGCCACTCCTCGATTGGCAGGGCAAATAACTTGATGCCCATCGTGAACGTGTCATTGAACCACCAATGGCGCCCGGTCACTAAAATATCCCACAGGATGAATAAACTCATGGGGATGCTGATTGCCTGAAAAACGAATTTCCACTTTTTGTAGTATTGAACATTTTTCTCAAAACTCAACAGCAGCGGTCCCATGATGACCAGCATGTTGAAAATTAAATATTCAGATTTCATTGGCGACCTATTTTTTGGGATATCTGTGTCAATTCATTTTTTTCAGCCGGGGTCAACTCGGCTTTCTCCAAAATGAAAGCGATTACATTTTGAATAATTTCCTCGTCATAGTGCTGATACCGGGTTGGCAAAAGCTGGATAATCCGGTTAAAACTCCGCTGCGCGTCACCTTTTCTGCCGAAGAAAAATGGGATGTGGTAACACGTTGAGCCGTGTATGAATAACGCTTCGATATCATTTGGGCATTTTGCGATTCCCTGATCCATTATCGTTAAGCCGCGCTTGACCCATTTCAGTTTATCATGCGGAGCGAAAGCGTGCTTGCCTTTCAGAGCCACCAGCGCCCCGAGGTATGTTTCTGATTTTCCCTCGAACGCCTCATCCTGTTTCAATCGCTCGAACATGCCGATCGCTTTTTCAAGGTGTGCTTTGTCTGACACCGATTTATAGAAAAATATCCTGGCTTCTGCGAGCAATTGGTTTTGCCAATCACCTGCGTAACCAGGAATCATGCTCATAAAGGTGATTAATATTGTACAAAGTACGTGCTGTCGATATGTGATCATAAAAAATAACCTTTTTAAAATACGCCATCTAATTAAACGAATAAAACGATATGAAAAAAAATGGATTAAAAAAATATAAAAAAATCGCTCATTTCGCTCTTTACGTTTACTGACTTAGATGCAAAATCATAAAATAGGATTCAAATCTCATTAACCTGAATTATTCATAAACACTAAAAATGGGATTTCGAAGCCCAAATTGTAAAAATATTAGTGTTCAATTCAGGGTGCAAAGCA
>JAFGMA010000260.1 GCA_016927835.1 Candidatus Zhuqueibacterota bacterium
AAGCATTTTTTATAAATTTCATAAAAAATTAAAATTATATCACATTTCACCAATCAGGTCTAATGATCTCCTACTTCAGGATTTCATTCCACAATGCATCCTCTCCTCTCAGGATTTCCAACTGAATTTCGAGATAGAATAATGGTTTTTCGAACCTGATATCGCTGGGCAGGCGCACGAAGTCTTTTTCTGTTGTTACGATCATATCGACATTCAATTCAATTGCTTTTTGGTTAATGTCATCATAATCACCCGGCGTGAATTGATAATGATCCTTGAAATTAACTGCATACACTACGGAAGGATTCAATTTTTCGACAGTTTTTTTAAAACCGTCGGGATTTGCAATCCCTGAAAAAATAAGTACCTTCTGATTCTGCACAAAATCGAGAGAAACATTTCGTCCTGACGGCAATTGTACGAGCCCGTCTGGTTTATAGCATGAAATAATAAATGGCTTGTCGGTGTGTTTTTTGATAAGCCTTTCGGTTTTCGACCAGTTTTCGGTTTCATCGAACTGTGTAACCCAAACGAAATCGGCTCTTTTCAAGGCAGATAAAGGTTCGCGCAACGGTCCTGCTGGCAGCAGCCGATTGTTATAGAAGCCGCTAATCGCATTGACAGAAATGATATTCAAATCCCGATGCAAACGACGGTGCTGAAATCCGTCATCGAGTAAAATATAATCCGGTTTGAAATAAGAGTACGCGATCAGACTTCCCCGCCATCGATCTTCGTCGACAATGACCGGGATGGTTTTAAGCCTTCTGGCGAGGAAATACGGTTCATCTCCGGCGTGTTTTGATCCTACAAGAAGCCTTTTACCGTCAGCCACAATTACTGTGCCAGAGCTTTCGCGCTTGTATCCGCGGCTTAGAATGACAACCTTTTTCTTTTTGTTTTTTAATTTGTTTGCCAGATATCCGACAACGACAGTTTTCCCGGTGCCGCCAACGGTTAAATTTCCTACACATAACACAAATGTTCCAATTCTGTGCGCTTTCAGCCACCCCAGGTTGTATAAAATATTTCGTATACATACCACGCAACGATACAGCAATGACAGCGGCATCAACAGGGCACAGAGCCACTTATTTCTGAAAAAAGTCATCTGCATTTTTTTCCAATTCGATGAGTTTTTGCTCAAGATTCACACGGAATTCCTCTGCTTCAGTTTCAGTCATGTTTTCCGGTACTCGAATGGGCTCACCATACATGATGACGCCCCGAGAGAAAGGTTTAGCGATCATAAACCGATCCCAACTTTTCGCCTGGAAAAATTTATCAGCCGAATATGTGAGAGGAAGGATACTCACACCGGCGTTTTGCGCCAGATAAATCGCACCCGGCTTCAAGCGATGCCGCGGACCAGTAGGTCCGTCGGGCATGATGGTGCATATTGCTCCTTTTTTCAATTCGGTCAGCATTTGGTGAAATGCCTCGTTGCCCCCCCGCGTGCTGGAGCCTCTTACGCTGCGATATCCCAGCTTGTGGATGGCACGCGCAATCAACTCACCATCAGGTGACTGGCTTACCATCGCAACCACTTGCAAATTGCGATGCACAAAAATCGGGAGCAATAAACGACCATGCCAGATTGGGACAATGAATCCTTCTCCGCCCGCTCGAAGCTCATCAAAGTAGCGGCGATTGATATAGGTGATTTTGATGCTTCTCCCTAAAAGCCAGATAAGAATCCAACCGAGTTTTACGGCTGCAAATTGTATCAGACGAAATTTTATTCTTTTGATCCAACTGCTCATTTTAAATTGCCGATAGCCTGCTCTTGTTAAAAAAAATAATGATTAACCAGGGCGGTAATAAATCTGAGTTATAAAATCCATTTTTGAGGCTGAATCCAATTGGTGGATATTTCTGTAACATTAAAAAATCCGAGAAGATCCACCAAATCATAAATCCGCTTCATTTTATGAGCGCGCGCGAGCGCTTTCGATTAAATTCAATGCAATCGCTGCGGCACGCTTCGCTGCACCCGGTTGACCCATTTGTTGCCGAATTTTTGACAGCTCCTCTCGCATACGATCAAGCTTCTGATTATCTGTCAACAAAGAATCCACTGTTTGGATCAAATTGCGCGCTGTGCAGTTTTGTTGCACTAATTCAGGCACGATCTGCCTGCCCGCCAACAGGTTCACCAGTCCGAGAAAGTCCACTTTAACCAGCAGTTTTCCGATCGAATACGTCAGCTTTGAGACTTTATACACAATCACCATGGGCGTCTTGAATAGTCCCGCTTCGAGAGTCGCAGTGCCGGAAGCGACGACGAGTAAATCGGAATATTTCATTATTTCATAAGTTGCATTTTCAATCAGGCGATACGGATGACCCGGTTCAAGTATTTCTGCGAAAAGCTGCTTATCGAGTGATTCGGCTTTACTGATCACCACCTGGAGATCGGGATGCTTTTCACGAAGCTGATCCACTGCCGCCCGCATGATTGGCAGCAGCATCGCGACTTCACTCACACGACTGCCCGGTAACAATCCAATCGTTTTCTTTGCAGGCGAGAGTTGATGCTTGCTAAAAAATGCCTCCTTGTCCGATTTCACCTGCAGCACATCCAACAGCGGGTGCCCTACAAATTCGGTTTTAATGCCGGCATTGGAAAATATTTCCGTTTCAAATGGCAGGATTACAACTGCTTGCTGAACGAGCCGCGCGATTTTTTTAAGGCGCCAGCTTCCCCATGCCCACACCTGGGGCACGATGTAATACATAACGGGAATATCGAGAGACTGAGCAATTTTCGCCAATCGTAAATTAAATCCGGGGTAATCGATCAGGATGATAAGCGCCGGTTTATTTTTAACTAGCGCGTTTCTGATCAATTTAAAAGCCTGCCGCAAGAATGGGAGCTGCCGCACAATCCCACTCAAACCGACGATACTCATCTGGTTGATATGATACAGCAGATGCATTCCCGCGGCTTGCATTCTGTCTCCCCCAATGCCAAATACCTCTGCATCGGGGCGCACTGCTTTCAATTCGCTAACGAGCCGGGAACCGTGCAAATCCCCCGATGCTTCACCGGCACTGATCATTATTTTCAACACGGTGGAATACTCCTATTGCTGCCATCGCGCTCTGGTTTAAATTGGGAAAATCAGCTACCTGAGGAGGCGGGATAAATTAACCTGGACATTTTGCTGAAAAATATTTTTGAGAAATAGCCACTTAGCCTGAATTATTCACGAATGCCATTTGTATGAGCTCAAAGCAATATCTTTCTGCCGCTAACAATTTGATATCAATAGAATAACAATGTTGTTCATAAATTCAATTCATTCAACTTAGAATTTTTTTTTAAAACTCAGTTTTAAAATTGTACAAAATGTAAATCTTTATTATTATAGATATTAAATCGTATTTATGCCAAATTTATGAATAATTCAGGTTAGGAAATTTTAATGGGTTACTTATTTTATCCCACCTCCTAAAAAATTAGCCAGCGAACGAGAATGATGATTGAAAAAGCAACAATATTCATGAGGGTACTTTTTTCGGAACGGAATGCCGCACTGGTATCTGGTGAGATTTTGCCCCGATTGCGATATGGTGTTACACGCGGGATGAAACGCGGTACGTGCCGGGCATAATCTGCGTATACATCCTTAAATGTTTGATTTAAATAATCCTCTTCCAGAGAAATTATCATCGCATACTGGAATGCAAATAGCGCAATATACAAAAGCAGCATCCATGGCATCCATGCCCATGCCATAATGCATACACCGAGACTCAAAATGAAGTTGCCGAGATATAGCGGATTTCGGACGTAGGCAAATGCGCCATTTGTAACTAAAACATCGCCACCCGCCCCACTTGTCGTGCGAGTTGCACTCCCGGCGTAGCTTACCCCCCAGAAACGAATGCTCTCACCGACAATTGCGGTCACTAGCCCCACGAAAAAACTCCAGATAGTCGTCTCCGCCAGGATGATGACCGCGATTGCAAGAGGAATTGGTGTGTAACTTCGATAGTTGAAAATTTTTTCTCTGATATCCAATTGATTTCCCGGAAGTAAGTTAGAATTTGACCGTCATTATTTTTCACGATTGCACGGCTGGTTTGATTAAGATATTTTTAATGCCGCAAAACAGGGATTCGAAAAAGCCGCCGCAGAATCAGCGCGGATGCTTACACCCGGCATACCTTTATGATCAGGCAATTTAGTTTGAAATTTTTCTTACTGATTCACATCGTAACAATGCAAAAGCTCTCATCACTCAAAACGAGCGATAACTTTGAAAATAGCCTCTTTACGATTGCCACGCCAGTACTCGAGGTTGAAATCCGTAATTTCGAGCCAACCGAAAGCAACGGCATCACCGGTCAAGATTTGGATTAGAAGTACGCCGTTGGTACCCCAATTGTTAATCTCTCCGAACGGATTAGCCCCCAGACGAAAGAATCCGTTGTTATCGGTAGTGCCTTCGAACTTCGGATCGCGCTTAATGCTTTTTTCGGTATATCCGAGCGGTTCGGGTTGATAGACATGAATTCGGACATCGGCGAGCTGCTCGAACGCTGGATTGACAATCTGGATAAGATTATTTTCCGGAATATCCAGCAGGTATTCTCCGAAATGTCCTCTTCTTACGCCTTTATCCCGATTCAAGGATGCAGCAGTATGTTCACAAAAGAAATGAACTTCATCTTGGGGCAGGTAAATTCCTGTATGCATCATGCCATCGCGATATTTGCATTTATACCCCTGACCGTTGACCTGATTTGCTTTTTCTGAAATGTCCAGGCAATACAGATCGATCCTGCCTAGTATATCGATTCAAAAATATATTTACAATATATATTG
>JAFGMA010000261.1 GCA_016927835.1 Candidatus Zhuqueibacterota bacterium
ATAGAGATTGCTTCGCTCCACTGCGTTACGCTCGCAATGACATGCTTAAGAATATGATGTTACAAACTAATCCTTAATAGGTATAGCTGTCAAGCCAGGCGCGCAAGAATCCCCCTCGATAACGACGCGGGGGGATGTTAAAAAATCATTGGTATCCTGTGACCGGTACTATCAAAATAAATGCCCGCTTTCACACCCGATAAAATTGATTCCCGGACGGGTATCATTTAAAAATAAGGTTTGCATGAAACGCCATGAATGCGCTTTAACCTATAAGCATCGCGAGCATGTTTTAGTCAGGCAGGTAAAAAAGATGTAATAGTCCAAACCTCTGTCGATCCTGCTTTTGATCTGAGAACAGGGATTAACGATTTACGATTTTAGATGTATTCGTGATTCTTTGAGCTTCGATTTTTCCAGCAGTACGCCTTCAAAAATCAAAAATCGTTAATCTTTAATCTTGAATCATTTTTTTCTTATGCTCAAATCGGAGGGATGAACGATTACAAAAAGACTAAAAGCCTATCCGAAAACCGATCTCATAGAATAAAATGATTCAAGGTGTAAACACTTACCCATCCCCTGCCCCCATAGCCGTCAAGCTAAACATCTAAACTTAAGAATTTAAATTATTTATTTTGTATTTATTCAGTCATCATTCTGCCCTCACCCTGACCCTCTCCCAACGGGAGAGGGAACTCCCTTCTCCCGCCGGGAGAAGGGCTGGGGATGAGGGCAGGAGATTTTTGTCCATCCTCAGCCAGTCTGCTTTTTCACCCACTCTCAGAATCTCCCCTTTTATTGCAAACATTAGAGGGCTTACAACTGTCATAAAACTAATCGATTATCTGCTTAGCTTGACGGCTATGCCCCTGCCCCCTTCCCTGACAACAGGAAAGGGGAAAAAGTGTGTTCGATCCCCCTTCCCTATTGCTTAAAGAAGGGGCAGGGGATGGGTAAGAATAAGTGCCTCAACATCAATACGATTTGAAATAAATCTAATGATCGAATTTCGTTTAATTTATGCGCAGGTTGAAATAATTTACCGGATCTTTTTGATTCCGAAATAGGTTTTCGGACAGGTACTAAGGACCAGGGAAAAAGCGTGCCCGAGCCTGGAGCACCTTCATTTCACCAGCAGCATTTTCCTGGTCTCACTGAAAATCTTCTGCTGTGAATTTTCCGGCTGTATTTTAATGCAGCAGAAATACACACCCGAGGGGACACGCCATCCAGACTTATTGCGCGCGTCCCAATTCACCTGGTGGCAGCCGGCTTTTTTGAGAACCCCTTCCAGTTGCATCACTTCCGCCCCGGAAATATCATAGATTGACAGGTTTACAAGCGCCGGTTCCGGAAGATGATATTCGATGGTAGTTACAGGATTAAACGGATTCGGGTAATTCTGGAGCAATCGAAAAGTTGAAGGAAGTGCCGGTTCGCTGGTATTTTCACCCAGGGGAGCCATATCCGCTTCAAACGCGGAGAGAACCAAAAATCCGTTCGCCTCATACCTCGGATAATTCTGTTTTGAAAGCCGCGCGGAAGCCTCATATTCGCTGGCGGTTCCTCGTTTCCATATTCTGAAATTCAGGTTTTCTCCTTCGAGGAGTCCGTCGATGCTGTCGGTTTGCGCATCATCCCCCCAGACGCAAAGCGCAAGATCGCTGCCCTGCCAGACGGAGGCTCCGCAGCAAAGCCCTTTCGAATTGAAAACTCCGATTTCATCCCCGATTTCCAGCAATCTTGCATTGGTATCGATATGATTGATTTGCTTGCCGATCACAATCGTCGCATTTCTGCCGGTATTTTGTGCGGATTTGAAATGGGTTGGTTGCGCCTGATTGTCATTGGTTTGAAACGGTCTGGTTTTCATCACGTCCTTTGCCATCAGAAGAAGACTCGCGGGATATTTCAGGTTTGCATTCGCGGTGAGGTAAACCTGGTAGCCCTGACCCGGCTGCATCATGCCAATGGTGTTGATGCCGTACTGCGGGATATAGCTCAACCCGCGATTATCTTTCACAATCACCAGGTACTTTTCGATACTTGCCAGCGCGAGCGTTGCGTCTATCGGTTTTTCCGGGAGATAACTGATCATACTCCACCCGGCGGGAAGTGGGATCGCCGGAATCGGATGAATCGGTTGTCCCGTCACAGGCAAGCTGACCGATTGTTTCAAATAAGCCTGGTAGCCTTGCTTAAAATCCAAATCACCAATTTCATCGATGCCATAAGCGGGTATGTAATTTTGTCCCTTATCGTTTTTTACGATTACCAGATCATTTGCCACAGGCGCCATCAGGTTTGCGATTGCGGGATCGAGCGGATTCACGTTGATCGAGAACATATTCCAGCCCTGCGGCAAATTCAGCGTAATGGTTTTGGTTTCAAATACATCGAACGTGTTGAGAATCATATAGCCATTGGGGGCATAATTCCCTGATCCGGTGGAATAGCTAACTGTGATTGAGATCCATTCTTGCTGCGTACTCGCACGGTACAGGCGGTAATAAATGCGTTCACCATCTGCAAAGCCGTCGGTTATTGGCGTCTGATCGTTATCGCCCCATGCGATGATGGAGCGATTCTGATCCTGCCATTGGGCGACACCGCAGCACAATCCGTTCGGGCTGAAAACGCCGATGTAATCCCCTTTCTCCAGCGGATCACCATCTATATTCGGATTGGCAGTTACGGGCAAAATAACGGTCGCATTATTCCCGGTTTCACCAGTAACTTCCCAATGTGGTGGCAGGATATCGACTGTCTTTGAAATATGGAGTGTCACATATTCAATACCGCCGTTCGAAGCAACTTTGAGAGAGCCGGTCTCGTTTTCGCCGACCAGATGATCGCGGTCGACTGCGACCGTAACGAGAGCATCCCCGGCACCCAGTGAAGGTTCAATTTGGGTGATCCAGGGTTTGTCAGGATTTTCAATGACACTCCAGTTGAGGCTGCCGCTGCCAACGTTGGTGATTTGAAATGCCAGGGTGCTTTCGGTTTTTCCAAAATCCAGAATTGCCGGATCAACCGAAAGGTAGGGTGTTTTCACCAATCCCAGCGCGCCGATATCGGTGCCGTTCTCGCCGGTTCCCAGACAGGGAGATGCGGCTTTCAGGTAATAGTTGAAATGGTTGATGTCAACCAGCAGCGGCTCCGCTTCAAATGAATGTGGTCCAATCGACTGCCCTTTGATGCTGCCCTCGGCACCATTTTGCCAGAAGCAATTGTAATCGTGTGAGATTATAGAAGGTGAGCCTGCGATCTCAATTCCTTCCTGAAAATTGAATGCAAAAATATTATTCTTAATCGTAATGTGATTTGAATTAGCCCCAATGAATAATCCGTCATAGCGCGTGGTTCTGAGGATTGTGTTATTCAAAATTCGGACGTTTTGCGAATTGTTGAAATCGATGCCGTGATATTCGTTGCTATCGGCAATGCAGTACGTCACGTCAATATCGCTGCAGGTATATAAATAGATGCCGCTGCCATGAAATGACCCGGCTTCATCGTTGTGATGCACGTAATTTTGGGTTACCAGGCAATTCTGGCAATTGCCCAGTACGATGCCCGAAAACGCGTTCCTGATTTCAAAACCGGAAATCTGGCAGCCTGAGACGTTTTCGAACCTGACCGCATCATAAGTTCCGGGATTGATTGTTGCCTGAATGATACTGGCATTGCTGCCGTCTGCCTTTCGCGATCCCAACAGGAGTAAATTATTTACATGATCATTCAAAATGCGGGAACTGATATTGTACGTGCCGGCAGCGACGAGAATGGTATCGCCATCGACAGCGGCATCGATCGCCCCTTGAATCGTGCCGTATTCCAGGGGCACGTGGATGGTTCTGTTCGAAGCTCCCAGGGTTTCAACACGGGCATAAACGTCCCAACCCTGTCCCGGATTCCGTCCATCCTGCCAGGCAAAAAAGGCTTGATCGAGATAGATATCAACCTGCGGATACAATTGTGCGGCGGTTCCCTGATCATTATTCACACGATAATTCGAACCGCGCCTGTTGCCATCGATTCGATACCATTGGGCGTAGATATCCGCATCGCCATTGCGGTAATCTTCCCAGGCAATCGCAAAAAAGCCGTTCGGCGCAATCGATATGGTTGGCGCGTACTGGGCGCTTTGCGTGCCATCATCAATCACCAATTGATTCACATCGGTTGCTGCGCCATCGGATGCATAGCGTTGCATGTAAATATTGGCATCGCCATCGCGATGATCCTCCCACACAATAATGAAACGATGCTCACCGTCCATTGCAGCGCCAGATCTGATTTGAGCTTCACTGCCGATATCATCATTCACCTTCAACGCTGCTGTAAGCGGCGTATTATTGGTATCAAAATAACGCATATAAATATCGAATCCGAATAATTCGGACCATGCTTCCCAGGTGACCACAAAGGCGCCGTCTGCTGATACGGCAATCGCCGGATCTCCGAATGTTTCTGCGCTGCCGCTATGAATAGAGATGACATCGCCTGATGGATTGCCAAAGCTGTCGAAGCGTCTGGCTTTTACCTGGGGATTGGTGAGGTTATCATGCCAGGCAATTACAAAATTTCCGCTGCCGTCGCATGCAACTGCCGATTCGCCTACGGAGGTCATGGATGGCGTATTTGCTATCACCTGAAAGTCGTGTACAATTTGATTGTTTTCATCGAACAGGGTTGCATTGACAGCCTGCCACGACTGGATGCCTTCCCAACCGCTTTCGAACCAGCTTGTCACAAAATTGCCAGGCGCATCCACTGCGAGACAATGAGCGCCCAATGAAGTGTCGGGACCGGAAAGCGTGAGCATGAAATCAGCACCGTTGGGCTGACCCGCAGCATCGAATCGACGGGCGTACAGGGCTTCATCACCCGAGCGTTGGTCTTTCCAGGCAGCGAGTAAATCTCCCGCACCATATCCACCGATGAGCGGGGACACCTGGTTGCTGGAACCGACATCATCGTTGACTTGAGTTGTGCTGCCAAAGGGCGAATCATTCGTACCATAGAGCTGCATGTAGATATTGTAATCATACTCGCCGGCACGATCATCCTGCCAGGCGATGGCGACCCTGGAATTTGTCCCCTCAGCCGCTGCAATCGCCGGGTTCAGCATCCATTCATTTTGAACGGTTAGAATCGGCTGCCCTTTGAGCTGACCGGATGCAGTCAATCGTGCCCAATAGATCCAGCCACTTTTCATGTCGCGCAAGATATATTGAACATTCCAGGTGACCAGAATGTCGCCCGAGGCAGCTATCGCCAGATCCGGAGCATGGCAAGATTTAAATTCATAGTATTGAAAGCCGCCATAGATTAAAAAAGCTGGTGATGGTGTTCCCTGAAAAGGATACCATCGCCCATAAAGTTCGCTGTTTTCGATCCAGGCGACGGCGAAATTATTCGATGGATCGACGCAAATCGATGGTTCTGAGCAAATATCGCTGTCAATGACGAAGCTTGCTGCCAGGGGTGAGCCGGTTTGCTGGAATTGCCGGGCATATATCCCGCGGCTGCTCCCGAGATTCTGCCAGCACACGGTGAAATTCCCCTGGGAATCGATTCCGACATCGGGTGCATCCTGTTTTTCGGTCGCGGCGTCCTGGTTCGCCCAAACACTGCTGCCCAGGGCTGAGCCTGTGCTTGAGTAAGGGCGCGCATAGATATCGCCGGCGTCATTCCGATCATCGCGCCAGGCAATGACGAAGCTGCCGCTGGCATTCATATCAATTGCCGGAGACCTTTGGGCTGAGGTTCCGCCATCATCGGATATTTTCTGGTTGCTGCCCTGCGGAGAACCATTGCTGTCGAACCGTTGTGCGTAAATATCGGGATTTCCGTTGCGATTATCTTCCCAGGCGATTACAATATTCCCAACGGCGTCAATTGCCAGGCAGGGATTGGTTTGAGACGAATTCCCGTCGTCATCATTTACGAGAACACCAGGTCCTTTCGGGTTGCCATTGCTGTCGAAGCGCCGCGCATAAATATCCGCATCGATATTGCGATAGTCCACCCAGGCGCTGAAAATACTTCCGTCACCAGCCATTGCGATGACCGGTGAGAGTTGATTGCAGCTACCGGCATTTTGATTCATTTGAAAATCTTCCAGGACTACCGCCGAGATGGTGTTCGCGGGATGGACTGAGCGTGCTTTTGAATGCGCGTCCCAATCGTTTGAAACCGCAAATCGTTGTTTGTGCAAAATGATTTCTTTTTCCAACTCGTAGTAAAGGCGTGAATAATTTTTTGAATCGCCATTGCGGGCAATTACCTCGGCAACGCGTTCCAGCACTTGATCCTCATTCAGATTCGGCGGAATGCGATTGATAAAATCCGAAATTGTTTCCAGTAATTGACCATCGTTCACAAGAAGAAGCTGCATTTCAGGTTTGATTGCAGCCAATTTGTCGATCAACGATTTCGCACTCGCAGTGCAAAATATTAAGAGAATGCTGATCACAATTAACGAAAGCTTTTTATTGGGCATCATCAAACACCTCCCTGGCATTCATTGCCTGCCATGCCACGTCCGTTCGCCAATTGAAAAGGCGCTTTCGAAAAATAGCGAGATACCCTGTGCCTGCAAGCCCATTCAAAATCATCAGCGAAATGGATTATTGATTTTTATAGATTTTTGTTAATTTTTTGATTGTTTGGATACTTCATTATTTTTTTCTGTAATCAAAGACTCCCTAATCATAAAAATGTTCCTGACACATTCCTTTATTAATCGGTGCAGTATAAAGATTGGAATCGTTAACAATCTTTCCAATGATCATAATCACTTTTTGGATACATAAAAAAAGCCTCAATTTGATGCTAATTGAGGCTTTTCTTAAACAGTAAAAGATTTACAAAGATTAAATTTGAATATTATTTAATAAGAACAACCTTCTGCGTTTTATTAAATTTACCGGATTGCATTTGAATCAGATAGACACCGCTGCCGGCAATATGACCGTATTTATCATAACCATCCCAGATGGCTGTGTATTGTCCCGGAAGTTGCGTGTCATTGACCAGCAACCGCACCTCCTGTCCCAATATGTTGCATATTCTAAGGCTCACCTGACACCGTTCCGGGATTTCATAAGGTATCACAGTTTGCGCATTGAAAGGATTGGGGTAATTCGGCGACAGGCGGTATTCCATGATTTTGGCAGCTCCGCCATCTTCGTCATCAACAGCGCTGGCTTTCCTGATCCGGAAAACGCCTTTTTTGGTGGACACCGGAACGACTGTGATCGTTTCGTCGGCGATGATCACTTTTGCCGGATCGAGTTCGATATCAGTGCCATGGGATGAACTGCCGGCTACATTAAAATATAATTCAAGTATGGGTCCAAATCCGGGACTGATGGCTCCACCTGATAAATTGTACAGCAAAATTGTCAGGTAATTACCATGATCGGTTACGCTTTTCACGAATCCCGACGTGCGACTGGTCAATTCAGCTTTTACGAATACCAGTTCCTGGGGTTGCTGTTTGATGTTGATTTGCACTCCTGCTGCATTGAAATAATTGGTTAAAATCACGTCAACTTTATGGGGTCCGGAACCGGGTTCGCCTTCGGCATCAGCGATTGAAAGCCTATCCGTGCTGGATTTAATCGTGAAATCAGCATCGCTCTCATCGAGTACCGATGGCGCACTCACACTGGTAACCCGCATGCGGCAGTTCATCGATTCCACGTCGGGCACGGTCAATGAAAATTGCCCGGCTGAGGCTGTTGCGGTGCCGATACTTTGCCAATTGGCGCCGCTATTGCTTGAAAGATAAATGGTTACATCGCCTGAGACGCCACTAGCTGACCATTGTACCTTTTGCGACGCGCCGATCATCCAGACTTCCCCGCCGTTGGGTGATGACAGTGTAATGGTTGCGCCACCGCCCTGAAACGTTTGTGCGGCTTGAGTTACATCTATGGGGGTTGTGAATCGGTCTATTTGCTCTTCCGCCCATGATTTATTTTGCTGATCGGGAACAAGGTAAAGCACAGGCGCGATATAAAAATCGCCGACAATATTATCCTCGCACAGCAATCCGATATCGCCCCATGAGCCATCCGCGCCTGTATCGGTCGTGCCATCATCGGTTTGCGTCTGGTTTTCGCAATAATACAGGCGTTGTGTATCGCCGAGAGCGCCGGGCATATCAATAATTTGCAGCATGGTTCCCTGTGAACCGGATAAGAGCGCCCAGAATGTTCCCGGAACATCGAGT
The DNA here is from genome assembly GCA_016927835.1 of Candidatus Zhuqueibacterota bacterium. Taxonomy (GTDB): domain Bacteria; phylum Zhuqueibacterota; class Zhuqueibacteria; order Thermofontimicrobiales; family Sulfurfontimicrobiaceae; genus Sulfurfontimicrobium. Next base: position 8,249 of record JAFGMA010000261.1, read on the forward strand.
GTTCGGTCAACGGTGTCGGTTGTTCCGTTCAAAACGACATCGGTATTATAGGGATTGGAGAAGAACATATCGCCAATTCCCTTTTTAATATCAAAGGAATGCCGGAACAGGTTTACGCCGTATTCGCTTTTCATGTTGGTTTTATCGCTGGCGATCTGCGTGCTAAAGAGATAAAATTTACTGACCAGAGTGGTGATGGGTATTTCAACAGAAATCGTTCCGTATTTGACGTTCATCAACCAGTTCATTTGCCTGATGACCCGCACCGTGCCGTCAATATAGTGCAGATCTTTAACAACGAAATTACTTTCACTTGTATTGTAGTTCACCGGAAAAGCACCAATTTTGTAGGTTCCATTCAATCGCATTTTCTGGCGATCGAGTAAATTTGTTCCCCAATTGCCCTTCGTATTCGGAAAACCAAGGTGCGTGATGAATCCGCCTGCCATATCGTGCCCGAGGGTATATGTTTCAGAGAAAATCGCATCCTGGGACTGATCGACGTAGTCTGCATTCAGGGTGCTCTGGAACGTGCTTGAACGATACACATAAATAAATTCAGTTTCGGATGATATCGGATCGTTCAATCGAAGCCTATACCGGGGGTATGTCTTTGAGTCGGCATCATTAATCCATTGGGAAGTAGTTGCACGGTCGCCGGCATCTTTTGCCATGACCACCAATTCATCATATTGACCCAGTTGATTTTTTGCAGTTCCGCCGTTCAGCAGTACGTAGTTCCCGTTATTATCCATTTCATCGATCTGCAGCGGAATTTCGTGCCATGTATTGGTTGGCTGGTCAAAGGCGAAGGCATGGATTTGACTCAATGGTACGTTCAGAAAATTCGCGTAATCTGCGCCTTTTGTAATGACCGGCTCATATTCCCGACTAAATGCTGCCAATGCATCGAATTGAATGAGCAATAAAAATAGAATGCCCAACGTGAGCATGGAAAATGTTTGAATTGACTTCATCGCATTGATCTCCATTTAGGTTGAATGATAATCCTTTTGCTATCACTGTAAATGTTTTAACAGATCCAAAAGCTATCTTACCAGAAGCATTTTTCTCGCTTGCCTGAAATTTCCGGCTTGCATAATGCACAGGTATAAGCCGCTCCCGGCTGCTCTGTCGAGTTCATCTGTACCATCCCAGTGGAATTCGTAGCTCCCGGCAGCCTGATGGGTTTCGACCAACGTCTTGATAGCCTGCCCCATCAAATTATAAACTTTTATGGTCACATCCGATTCTTCAGCCAGATGATAAGTGAATCGTGTAGCGGGATTGAACGGATTCGGGTAATTTTGACCCAGGGAATATGTTTCGGGAATAGCATTCGACACAAGCCCGGCATTCTGGATTTGAACCGGCAATTTGTTTGCTGCAATGTCAACCACGATCGCTTCTTCGATTTCGAGACAGGATTCCTGGTCCGTCATTCGACCAGCTTTCACGGGCATTTCGAATAATGTGTGTTCGCCTGCAGCAAAACATTTCCCGCTAAGGCTGTACAGCAGCACAATGAATTGATCCCCGTTTCGATGCGCGGAATAGGCGACACCTTCAGGCAGCGCTTTGAAGGCAGGTTGCAGCATTTCAAGACCGGGCGCTTTCGCTTTAAATCGAAGCTGAACGCCTGAGATGCTCTGCGGGGCAACCAGCTTGAATTTAAGGTTTTCGGCATTCATCGACATTGGTTCAACGATGACTTGTGCCGGGGCACTGGCAAGGTACTCTGTAACCGATTTAGCCAGCGGCGATTCATTGATCCAGATGATAATTTGTGAAATATCTTGCACATCGATTGCATCGTCGCTGTTGGCATCGGCAGCAAATTTTTCGCCCGGAGTAGCTGTTCTGGTTCCGTTGATGAAAGCGATGATATGTAAAATGTCCAGTATATTGCGATTGCCATCATCATTCACATCGCCTTTAAGCCGGCTTTGAATGGTAACGCTAACCGTTTGATCGCCGCCATTTGAGCTGACCAACAATTCCGCGCTATGCGATCCGCTGGCGAGTGTCGCGCGGTCGACAGTCACCGCAACCGTTGCGTCGCCGGTGCCGCTGGCGGGATTCACTTCGGTGATCCAGCCTGCCTCGGGATTTTCGGCGACCGTCCACGTCAGATCGCCACCGCCTGTATTTGCGATTTCCAGCGTCAGTTCGGTTTCGTCGAAACCGAAATCGAGTGCCGCCGGTGTGACCGCCAAGGCAGGCACTGCTTCAGCCGGCTGAACATCGAACTGGCTGAGTACCATAAAACCGTTTGCGGAATAGGTACCATCGCCTTGCAGATATGCTACGGTAACCTCGGTCCATTCCTGCTGCTCGCTGTCTCTGAATACGCGATAATATACGACTTCTCCATGTTTAATTCCATCGACTTCGGTTGTTTGATCGTTATCTCCCCAGGTTGTGATGGAAATATTTGCCCCCTGCCATTGCTCGTATCCGCAGCATAGCCCGGCAGATGTGAAAACCCCGACATAATCGCCATTCGCCAGTGCCGCACCATCGATATTCGGATTGGCAGCCGTCGGTAAAACAATGGTGGCATTATTGCCGGTATTCGAAGTGTATGCCCAATGTGCCGGCAAATCGGCGGGTGCCTGAATGGTGCCCGGATGGGTCGAGTTTCCGGCGAGTGAAAGGGAAAGCATTGCCAACATCAAAAACATCATCGCGATTGAAGTTAATGATTTGTCCATGAAAGCCTCTCCTTTTTAAGTTTTAACAAACGGTTAGAGTTAGTTGATTAAAATCATCTTTTTTACATCCACGAACGATTGAATTGAAGAATCATGTGGTTTGATGTCGATTACGCAGAAATAAACACCTGATGCCACGCGTTTCCCGGCGATATTGTGACCGTTCCATAGCAAGCGATGGCAGCCGGGCTGCGCATTTTGCTGAACGATTTCGAATACCAAATGACCGTTCAAATCATAAATGGTCAGATTCACTTTGGAAGGTTGTGGCAATTGGAATTCGATCGTTGTTTCGGGATTGAACGGATTGGGGTAATTTTGCAGGAGTCTGAAGCTGCCGGGAATTTCAGTGCCGGCATTATCAGCGAGCTCGGTTTCGGATGTGATCGCTGTGATTTCGGAAATGACGGTAAAACCATCGGGCTGATAGGTAACGGGATCGCCTGATTGAATACAAGCATGAAGTTGAAATTCCTGATCGAGTTGTTTTTTCCAGAGTTTGAAGTGAATATCCTGTTCCGGTTTGAAGCCGTCAATTTCGATCGTGTGAGTGTCATCGCCCCATAAGGTGATTGCCGAATTTTGTCCATCCCAAACCACGGCGCCGCAGCAAAGACCGCTGGATGTGAACGCACCGATTTCATCGCCAGCCGCGAAGGCGGGATTCGATGCAGCCGGGATGATCGCGACCGCGTTTTGCCCGGTGCGTGAAATCGATTTGAAGTGCCGGGGAATGAGATTGCGATTTGTGGAAACTGGCATGTTCAGCGGCATTCTGAGTGAACCGCCGGGATCCGGGTAATACAGGGTGTCGTCCTTCACTAGATTAATCTGGTACCCCTGTCCGGGCTGCATTTGACCGATGGTATTCACGCCATATTGGGGGATGAGCGCCTGCCCATCATTATTTTTCGCGATTTTCAAATTGCTGATGATGCTGACCAGTGCAGTGTCGATACCGATGGCTTTATCCGGTAAATAGCTGATGATGCTCCAGCCTTTTTGGAGCACAATCGGTGTGGCAGGATCAGCTTTTTGCCCCTGAATTGGCAGGACGGCGGTTGAAGTGAGATTAATCTGATAGCCTTCTTTGAAATTTATATTGCCGATTGTATTTATGCCATATTCGGGGATGAATGTTTGCCCGCTGCCATTTTTCATGATTTTAATTTTATCGACGATGGGATTCATCAAAATTGCCACGTTTGGCTCGGACGGGATTACGTTGATTGAAAACAGGTTCCAGCCTTTATCGAGAGCTAGCGTAAAGGCGTTGGTTTCCAGGACATCGAATTTGCTGAGGGTCATCAACGCGTTGATCGAATAGGTGCCATTTCCCTCGGCATACTCGACATTGACGAAGGTCCATTCTTTGCCTTCCGAAAGGCGATACACACGATATTTGATCGACCCCCCGACGACAAATCCATCGATCTCGGCTGTTTGATCGTCATCTCCCCAAACCGGGATGGGCATATTTTGTCCGGGTTCCCAAGTTGCATGTCCGCAGCAGAGTCCACCCGAAGTGAACACACCCACATGATCGCCGCTTTTCAATGGTTCCCCGGCAATATTGGGATTGGCAGATGTCAGCAGGATCACGGTTGCGCTATTTCCGGTTTTGTCGGTATAATCCCAGTGATCGGGCAGGTCGCCGGGAACTCTGGCGATCGACAGGGATACATTTAAATTCCCGCCGTTGGAATTCACAGCAAGAGTTCCGGTGTCGCCGGTACCGGTCAATTGGCTGCGATCCACAGTGACGGTCACCGTGGCATCATTTGTACCGCTGGCAGGACTAATCGATGTGATCCAGGCTTTGTTCGGATTTTCCGTGACATCCCAAGTGAGTGTACCGCTGCCCTGGTTGCGGATTTCAAACGTCAGCGTATTTTCAGTAGTCCCGAAATCGAGACTGAGCGGACTCACAGAAAGCACGGGCACAGAAGGAGCCGGTCCCAACTCCATTTCCTGGTAGGCATCAGCGTTAAAATAGGCAAATCCCATATATCCCCAACCTACCTGGTGATCGCGCGCCCATTTGCCTGCCTCCTGGATCGTATTGTCCGAATCGTCATACCATACCTCCCAGCCGATCACATTTCCCAGTGTCATCGCGTGCACATCATTCGGGTAATTATCGAAAAGGACCATTGCCGCTTCAAGTGTCCAGTTTCCGCCTTCACCCTGTTGCACGGCGGTTGTCAGCGCCGTGCCCGTGTAAGCGCCGCTTCCGAGCCCAATATGTTTTGCATTGTCTCGGCGAATGAACCATTGCTGCGATCCCTGGTTATCAGTCCAATAAAAACCGCCATTGTTATCCGCATCGGTGAAGAATTCGATGCAGTCGTCCTGCCACAAGTGATCGTAATCGTTGTCTACCACACCGGTGATATCGTCCTTCACCTCTACCGCGACATAGAGCAAATTGAATTCAGCGCTCCACAGTGCTTTCCAGTTGACATGGTTATCCGCAAAATTGGTCCAGGGCATTAAAAAATCTTCGATGACGCCGCCGACATTTAAATATTGTTTGGGATTCGCCACATTCCAGACGACATCGCTCAAATCGCCGTCGATCACGGGCTCGGACATTCCGGAGGGAATTTGTGCCGCGACATAGCGTTTGACATAGCTCGGATCGACAATTGTAAAATCGAGATCGCTCTGATCGCCGATAGTTGGTTTTTCATTCAAACGGATTCGGAATAGACAGTGTCCGGAAATATTTTCATAAACCGGCTGATACACAAAATACCCATCATTTTCTGTCAATTGATTTTGCGTGACATCCCACCAGCTAGAGCCGCCAGTGGTTGAAATTTCGACCATCACATGACCGGTTTTTCGATCTGTCTGCCAGGAAATGCCGTAATAATTTCCCACATACCAGACATTGCCGCCATTGGGGGAGGTTAAATAAATCCAGGTGGGCAACGCCGCGCTGAATCCATCGAGGCGATCGAAATATGCGAGCCCCTGCAATTCATCAATCCAAAGCGCTCCGTGAGCAAAGCTGGTGTCGGCGAGAGGGGTGATGCTTTCAATCGCCAATTGTTGCCCGGCAGCCGGCGCCATCTCGCTGAAAGCCTCGGGTGTTGACCAGGCTGTGGTGCGATAATTTGCGTGGGTGTACATGCAGCGATTGACAGCGCCGGCGCTTTCGATGTAAACCACACCGATGCCTCCGTTTTTGCGCGCAGATACATCCGGTCCCAAAAATGACGTTCCGATTTGAGGAGCCGCGATCTCTTTGTATGACCAGTCTGTGCCGGCATTCGCCGATACATGAGCGGCAACACCAGGGTATCCATTCGGAAAATTATATTCGAAAACAACCGCGACAGTATCGCGATAAGCGGAAATTCCGGAATACAAATTAGTGGGCGCAAGTTGTTGAGTGAATGTTCGGTTGTTCCATGAGAGTTGATTGCGTCGGATAACATGCAATTTATCATCAGTATCGACGTAAGAAGCGAACAGATAATAGCCTTTTGTGCCCTGGTTGTAGCAGGCGTCGAGTCCGCGGGCAGCGTTGGTGATTGCAGGGGTGTATTCACGCCAGACTTTTGCATCATTGGTATCGTCGCCATCATCGCTGGCATCGCTCCAGTAACTGACGAGTGAATTATCTTCCAGAATTCCGAGGAAATAGATTCGGCTATTCGCATCATCGGTATTCGCGGTCAGGGCGATATCGTAAATTTCAATCCCTTTGTCGAATACGGTTTGAAAGCTGTAAGCCAAGTCTTCTTCACCGCTATCAACCCGAAAGCGGCGCACCCGGGCAACATTGTGGGTAAAATACGCGATATGTCCCACATACATGTACCCTTGCAGTATGGCTCCATCAATATCTGGCAAAAGATGCGACGCGGGCCACCATTGATACGTTTCTTGCCAGGTTTGCCCGCCGTCTTTGGAGATATTCACCGAGAAATTGTCATACCATTTCAAGGTGGCGAACAAGTTCCCGGTATCCGCATCAAAATCCAGGCAGACTTTTGTAATTTGATCCTCATTGCTTACCTTGACATCTGTTTCCCAGGTGGGATTCTGCACCTCCCTGGGCGATTTCCAACTGATGCCAACGGCGAATTCGCTCTGATTTTTTGATTCCTCCAATAATTGAATTCGCCGCAGCGCTTCATCGAAATGTCCGTTGTTCCATTGAATTTCAATTTGCCTGGCTTCGGCGCTCGCAGAAGCTGTTGCATTTGTTGAAAGCTCGATCTGCAAAAAGGCGTTCTTGCGGTCCGCTGCATTAAAAAGCTGAAGTCGCTGCCAAACCGGGATTAACGCATATTCATTTTTATTCAATTCAGCAGATCGTGTGTGAGAATGGCTCTTTGCTCTCTGGCTCATGTCGCCGTGGTTTGCTTCCCCCTGGTTTCTTCCTGAGGCATACGCCTGGAACCATAAAACTGATAGCAGGATCCCCGGGATGCAAAACAATCGTTGTATCAGCTTCATTTGGAACCTCCTTAAAAGTCAAAAACAAACGTTGTGGTTTGCATCGATTCTCGTAATTTGAGGATGAGATGCGTATTTCAAAGTTTAGCTCTTAATCCTTCGCGAGCCTGAGAATCATTTTTGTGTAAAGCAACATCAGAAATAGCAGGATATGAAATTTTCATTTGATAAAACACATAGGTCGCATGCTGGATCAATCTCGAAATGAAAGCTTCAGGATTAGTGGAATCAATGCAATCAATAATTTTATAATTTATACATAGTTTTCTAAAAAGTCAAGTTATTTTGATATAAATCATGCAGGTTATTTTTGCCAGGATTCCGAAACGTTTTGCATTTTCCAGCGACAGCCGGTGGAAAATATTTGGTGCTTGAATGAAAGCTAACATTTTCATGCTGGCGGAGTCGAAGCATAACGTATTAACAAGGACTTATCACCCCTCGACTCCGCTCAGGGTAAAGAAATATTGACTTTTTGTTCAGCCACTATTTATGCTGTGCATAAAAATCAGGTACGATTTTGCCGCAGTCTCGTTGGCTCAATATCACAACTGGTATGCCAACTTAAAATTTTGAACAATATTAATATAGCAGGCGCTTTCGGCTTTTCTATGTCATACGACACATATTGGTGGTTTTCAAAGGATGCAGGCTGTAGGACTGAGAATTAGTTTTCAGAAAGAAAGGTGCTTTGTTTCAATTTACCGATCGAAAAATTCGTCGTGAATGGCTTTGACTACGGTCTTCAGCGCTGTTTTTTTAACGAGGAAATAAAACGCCACCCTCGAAGCGCCGGAAGAAATCATTTCGATATTCGTGTTTGATCGGGCGACGACGGAAAAAATTCGTGCTGCCAGCCCCGGTGTTTCAGCCAGACCTTCACCAACCACCCCCACCAGTGCCAGATCGTCCACAGCTTCGACCACATCTACAAAATCGCTTTTCAGCTTTGTGAGCCGCCTGTGGCTCTCTTCGAGATCACCGTGTTCAACCAGCAAATTGATACATGTTTGCGAGGTGATCACAGATTTGATGTTGATGTTGAAATCGCTGAGCGATGACACAAATGTTTTCAGCAAGCCTACCTGGTAACCGACACCGGCGCCATATATTCTGAGCACAGCTATGTCTGTATCAAACGTAACGCTTTTCAAAATATGTTCATGTGTATGGCGCTCCGGTCCGACGTGCGTGCCTTCACTTTCGGGATTATACACATTCTTGATGAGCAACGGAATATTTTGATGGAAGAGCGGTTCGACCGTTCGCGGATGTAATATTTTAGCGCCAAAATATGACAGCTCCGCAGCTTCATCGTACGAGAGGTATTTGAGCAATTTACCTTTCTTTGATATTTCAGGAGCCACCGACAAAAATCCGTCGACATCTTTCCAGACTTCCAATTGGCTGGCATTGATGGCATCGGCAATGACGCCGGCACTGTAATCGGTGCCACCGCGCCCGAAGGTGATTGGCTGGTGCTGTTTGGTTCGCCCGAAATAGCCGGTGATCACAGGAACCATACCTTTTTCAAGAGTGGAAATAATATGCGGCGGCAGCAGGTTACGCACTTGTTCCCGATCTGTGGTACCGCAACTCCACGGGCCATGCGCAACCATATCGATTTCATCGGCGTAAAGTGATTGCGCAGCGCAACCGATGGAATTCAAATGACCCGCGAGCAAATGAACCGACATGCGTTCGCCGAATGTCAGGATCAAATCGCGGGTTCTGGGAGTGCATTCGCCGGTATAGGCAATGCCGTAAAGCACGCGTTCGAGGCGCGCCAGCAGTTGATCGATACTCAATTGCGTTGACGTGCGAATCGGTGGAGAGCTGATCGCACCAGCCGCCAGTTTTCGATGGATAGCGGCGATGCTGTTCAATATATCGGGGATGCAGCCTTCGTCGGTGAAAGCTGAATTGGTGGCTTCGACTAAACGATTTGTTACGCCATTTACTGCCGATATCACTGCCACTGGCTGCTCATTGATCCGTGATGCGATGATGGCGCCCACTTTAAGGATGCTGTCGGGATCACGCAGGGAAGCACCTCCGAATTTCATGACGATCATTGAATTCATCCCTCCATGAAAGGAATTTGCTTTTTGACGATAATTGATAAATATCCTGCTCTGGTCATTAACAAAAAACCCACTAATCAGAAGAAAATCAGTGGGTTTTAAAATTCGGAATGATGCGATATTTTAAGTCGAAGTTGCTGCTCACATCAGTATGTTTGTGCTTTCCAAAACCCACGCTGGCATAGTCGCATGGGCATCAACATGATATTTCGTAGATTCTTCGTTTTGATCTTTATCAAGAGTTTGTTCCTGCAAGGATTTATAAAATTTGTCAAATATAATTAAAAAAAGAATGAATGTCAAGGGGTTTTGTAAGGCGACGCGGATTCCGCTCAATCATTGGCGGCATACATTATACCTGAATCAGTGGCACGCTGCTTGATAATGGGATTATCACTGATTATTTGCAAAATTTCAATATAAACAGGATGATCACAACTTGAAATTATGTCATTTTGAATTTATTTTTACTTTTTGTTCTTTTTTCTTGCTTCCCGGACAAGCAACCTGAGCTTGTCCATGCTGTTTGGCGACTTCTAACCAATAGGTTTTGCTTTCTTTACGTCAGTTACGCTTTATTATAAAATCGATTCCTTCTTTAACATATAGTTGGATATTTTCAGTAATACGCCTATCAACGCTAAACCACTATGACTGATCAATGCTTCATTGCTCTTTTTAACAGCATCTATTTGGGACATTTTTTCCTCCAGCTTTTTCACCTGAT
>JAFGMA010000262.1 GCA_016927835.1 Candidatus Zhuqueibacterota bacterium
ATAGAGATTGCTTCGCTCCACTGCGTTACGCTCGCAATGACATGCTTAAGAATATGATGTTACAAACTAATCCTTAATAGGTATAGCAGGTCATGATGATAAAACGTATCAATTCAACTCATGGATTTGATCATTCTTCGGATGGACTTTCCGGCGAAGAGCCAATTAGGTAAGTATTCTCGTTTGGATCCAACGCAGGTGAACCGGGGAGCCGGAGCATGATGCCTCGAATATTGCAAAATGACAATGCTGCATATAGCATGAGTTGGTAATTCGATCGAAATATAAATTTGATCGACTCTTATGCAACATCTGTTGAGGCTTTTTTTCTTGACAATTCCCGCTTAGTTTGTTATATTGATAAATTTAAGAAGCTGCTCAATCGTCGTGAAATTCATCCCATGGAACCAGTCATTCCGATGTCACATGAAAAAATCCTTCTCCATAGGTTGAACTCGAAGACAACGACGTATCAATTTGAATATTAAATCAGGCAGCGAAGACAGCATCTCATTTAATAGCCGCAACGGTGTGAGTTTACAATGGTCCAGAGAGCGCAAAAAATACGGCTGGGAATTTTTCTAAGTATCACAATTACATTGCTCGTTTTTGCGATTATCGTCGTCACCGGCAGCACCTTTTTAAAAAAGGAGACGATTTATTTCATTCGATATCGCGGCAATGTATCGGTCACTGGGCTCGAATTAGGGGCACAAGTGAAATACAGAGGGATTCGAATCGGTCGTGTTGAAGATATTTATATCGATCCGGAAAATATTGAAGATCTGATAATCAAAATAAGTGTCAATGATAAGGTTCCGATCAAAGAAGACACCGAAGCCATGATGTCCCTTATCGGTATCACCGGTTTGAAGCTGATCGAACTTCGAGGCGGCACCAACGAAGCCCTGAAATTGCCCCCGAATTCGGAGATCAAATCGAGTCTTTCGCTGGTCGAAAGTATGTCCGGTAAAGCCGAAATACTCGCACAAAAAATTGAGATGATACTGAATAATCTCATCGAAATGACGGCGCCCTCACGACAGCAAAAATTATTCAACTTTGTAGACAACGCATCGGCAACACTTGGCAGTTTTCAGACGCTCATAGATACCAACCAGGCTAATATTTACCTGACACTCAAGAATATCGAATCCTTCTCCGGAGAGCTGGATTCTTTCATGCACGTTTCGAATGAAATTATTACAACCATAAATAAAACCGCACAATCCAAAGAACTGGACGAGACGCTGGCGAATTTGCATCAAATTTCAGTGGAACTCGAACAAGCGCGATTTTCTGAATTGGTCGAGGAACTTATTGTGGCGGTAGATCAGGCGAAAAAAACCTTCACCCATATTGATTTGACATTGCTAACCAGCCGTCACGATCTGCTCCGATCTATCGAGGCGCTCAAGGAAAGCATGGAATCGCTGAATGAATTTGCACGGATGATTAGTGAAAATCCATCCTTATTAATCTACGGGACCAAGCAGGAAGAAATCCGTGAAAGATAAAGGGCTGAATCTGCGATGAATAGAATTTTTGTTATTATAACTTTCATAAGTATCGCTGCCATGCTGCTGATCAATTGTGCTCCAAAAATTGTTCAGCGAAAATACTTTTTGCTCGAATACCCGTCGATTTTGAAGGACAGCTCATTGGTTCTTCAGGAGCCGTTTGCGTATAAAGTGCAGATACAGAATATGAAGCTGCCGCGCACGTATGATCGCACAAGCATCGTCGTACGCTATTCAACTCATCAAATTGATTATTATCGCTACAGCCTCTGGGCGATTCGTCCGCAAATCCTGGTTTCAGACCTTGTCGCGAAGCACTTCAGGGCATATCATCTATTTGAAATGAGCGAGCGGGAATTTTTAGATGAAAAACCGGATTTTGAGGTCATAGGCTACATCAATGCCATTGAAAAATTCGAGAACGATCTCTACAAAGCTGCGCATTTAAGCATGGCGCTTTATCTTCGACGGAGTTCCGATTTCGACTTGATCGTGAAGCACGAATTTGATCGCACAGAAGAATTGCCAACCTTTGATATGTCCCTGTTCGCCAAAAAGCTGAGTGATATTCTCAGGGAAGAATGTGACATTTTCATCGGTAAAATTATCAACTATTTCGAAAGTCAAAAACTTCAGGAAGAAACGCCCCAGACTGATTCATTTCATAAAAAATAAGTAAGAAATATGCATCGGATATTGGTTTACATCGCTGCTTTATTCATTCTGGCATCAACAGCGGTTTCGCAACAAACGCGGAAACGAAACTGGGATGCTCCGTCGCCTCAAGAGCAGATTTATCGCGAAGGCAAAGATGATATAAAAGGACTTGGTCGGCTCTTTCTCCCGGCGATGACGAACACCGAATATGAACCCGCTTTTATTGTGTCCAGCGCAACCGATTCATTCTACACCATCGGGCGTATGGGCTCAAGTGTCTGGCTGCGTCCCGGGAAATATATTGTGAAATTCGGTTCGGGATCACTGGACCTGGTGATGGTGAAAGAGGTGGACATTCGCGCCGAAGACATCACCATCATCGAGCCGCATTGGGCTTGCCTCGTTGTCAACGTGATCGACGAAACAAGAAACTCCATTCGCGAAGCATACGAGGTGTACTCAATCCCGGATAATCAACATTATGGCGTGGGCTATGGCGCTGATGAGCAATTGGGCGAGCATCTTCAAACATGGGTTTTGAAACCCGGCTTGTACAAAATTGTCAAACTCGGCGAACATGTCAACACCTATAAAAATTTTGCTACCGTCCGTCTTTTGCCAAATGAACTCACGCGCTACACCATCGTAATCGACAGCGAAACTGACAATTTCATCGGTTCAGGCATCCTGGAAACGGAGCGCCATACCCGAAAGATTAAAAACTGGTCGCTCTTCAGTGCCTTGTATGGCAGCTACACCCTCAATAGCTCGAATGATGTCACATCCAAAGACCAGGAAACCAGCATGGCATTTGTGGCACAATTTGACTATACGATTCGATACTCATCGGACCACCATTATTTTTCTTCGCGCGGTTTGATCGAAGAAGGATGGAACATGCAAAAAAAGCAAACCGAATTTCGAAGTTATCTCGATCGAATGCGTCTCAAGAATATTTACATTTTCTCCTTCGTCAAGGCACTGGGAATTTATAGCCGGCTGTTCGTGGAAACCAATATCTGGAAAAAAACCACGTTTTTCGAAGCGCCAAGAACCATCACGTTTATTGATCAAAACGATGAAATCATTGATGTAAAACGCGATATAAAACAGGTAGACCTGTCCCCACAACTGTCGCCGCTTCAATTGAAAGAAGGCATCGGCATCAATGTCATGTTGCTGAAGACACTGCGCACAAATTTGAATATTCGACTGGGAATGGGGTGGCATCAAAATATAAACCACAATTTTTATACTCAAGTTAATGATTCCACATTTCAAAACCGCCCATCCTCCGATGCCAAAGGACCCGAAGCTTCTCTTGTGGGATACGCCCGAATTTCACGAAACATGATGTTCAACACAGAACTTGAAGTCTTTTTCCCGACAGATCGGATAAATCAACTCGATTATGAATTCGAAAATATCATCAATTTAAGATTATCGAAAAATGTATCGCTCGATTATACGCTGCGATTTCGCCGCAAACAAAATTTGAGCGATTACATCCTGACCGACCATATTGTTCTGTTAAGATATTCATATATATTATTCTAACCCGTATTCATTTATGCATACACTCCGAATCAAAGATAACATCATTAAAATACAGGGCAACGTCAAAATTCCGGATATAAGTGATCTCGATACGCAAATCCGGAAAGCCATGACTGCCAGCCCGGAATCTGAATATTATCTCGATCTTTCCGAAGTGACCGAAATTGACAGCGCCGGCGTGGCTTTTTTGGATGAGTTGATCGAGAAGCCGCCGAGATCCGATATTAAAATTGCGACCATTCATACGCCATCGAATATCCGTACAACCATTGAAAATTTTACGACCAGTAACCTGACGTTCCTCTCAAAATCATTCAAAATAAACGTTTTCGAAAAATTGGGGGACATGGTTTATGGCGGTCGCGAAAATATTCGTAACTTGATTTATCTGATATCCGACATTTTTTACTGGAGCGTTTACGGCATCTTCAACCATAAGGGGCAACGGGCGGGATCATTCACTCAGCAAAGCATCTTGATAGGAGCCGACGCCGTGAAAATTGTCGCCACGCTATCGTTGCTCATCGGATTCATTCTCGCGCTGCAATCCGCCGCCCAACTGCGGCAATTTGGTGCAAATATCTACATTGCCGATCTGATCGGAATTTCGATCACTGCCGAGATGGGACCGATCATGACTGCGATTATCCTTGCCGGTCGCTCCGGCTCGGCTATCGCCGCCGAAATCGCAACAATGGTTGTCACCGAAGAGGTGGATGCTCTCAAAAGTATGGGACTCAACCCGATTCGCTACATCATCGTTCCAAAATTTCACGCCATTTCGGTGTGCATGCCCTTGCTCACCATTATTGCCGATTTTGTGGGCATCTTCGGCGGATTCATAATTGGGGTTACGTACCTGGAGCTCAGCCCAACCGCCTTTATCAATGAATTGCTGACGGTTATTTTTCCGATTGATATCATCTCCGGGCTGGTGAAGAGTTTCGTATTTGCATGGATTATCGCCATCGTTGGCAGCTATTTCGGATTGAATGTTAAAGGTGGCGCAGAGGGCGTGGGCAAAGCCACAACGGCTTCGGTGGTGGCATCCATTTTCGTGATCATCATCGCTGACAGCATTTTGGGCTTGATATTTTATTTCGGAAAACCGGCTTATTGATTCCCGGATACCCTGAGCTCTTAAAAACTATGCAACAAATTATTAATGACTTGCGTTATGACCAACGTGATTGAAGTAAAAAATCTCGTAGCCCAATTTAATGAGCACGTGGTATTAGATGGCGTCTCCATGGATGTGCGCTCGAATGAAATCATGGTCATCCTCGGCAGCAGCGGGTGCGGGAAAACCACACTGTTGAAGCACATCATCCGCTTATATTTTCCGGCTTCGGGTTCCATCAAGGTTTTTGGGCGCGAAATAACCGTCATGGATGAAGATGAATTCAATGAAATCGCGATCCAATTCGGGGTATTATTCCAAAACGGCGCGCTGCTAAATTCCGTTACTGTCGGGGATAATATTTCAATCCCGCTTCAGCAGCATACGAATTTGCCGGCAACGGTCATCGAACGTATCGTACGCATGAAGCTGCACCTGGTGGAATTGGACAACGCCTATCATTTATTCCCGAATGAATTATCCGGCGGGATGCGAAAACGGGCTGCGTTGGCGCGCGCGATGGTAATGGACCCGCCCATACTTTTTTGCGATGAGCCGTCAGCCGGTCTCGATCCGGTCACTTCCGCCTCACTCGACGACCTGATCCTGAAATTGAAAAGCCTGCTCGGCATGACCATCGTCATTGTCACCCATGAATTGGCAAGCATTCACCGGATCGCTAACAGATTGACCTTTCTGCACGATGGTCTGGTGCTCTTTCATGGTTCGCTAAACGATGCCAAAAATTCTGGCATACCGCAAGTTGACAATTTTTTCAGTAAAGGCAGGTTTTGAAATTTGCGCCGGAGTGCATCGTCTGTGTCGATGCACATAAATTTTAAATAATTCAAAAATTACATTTCTATTTCGAAATCAATTTAGGAATTCAGGCTTAACATCAAAAAATCACTATTTGCTTCACTAACTCAAAAATTGGGAGAAACGCCAATGGGAAAAAATGCTACGCTTTTTATCTTTTTGATCGCCTTGCTCTGGGGATTTGCTGCGGTGGCTCAACAAACCGAAATCTTTTACGAAGATTTTGAAGGCACACTCAGTTCATCCTGGGGGCTTTATCGCGCCGATGAAGAAGAGCTTATCGCGGTTGATATGAATATTGCCCCGGCTCCCCTCGAAAACGGAGGAAACTTTGTGGGCTTCCTGCGCGATCTCGATGCATCGTATAACGGGGCAGCCATCGCTGTCGCCGGCGAAACGGATCTGGAAAATTACTATATCGAAGCCGACGTTTATTGCTACGTTAATGATCCGGGCGGATCCGCGTATACCGGGCTGGTCGTTTATTCTGACAGCTCAAAAGGAACTTATATCAAGTTGGTGGCGGATTTTGATTCGGATCAGCGCTTCAGGCTGTACAACAACCGATTGGATAACCTGACGTTCCAGTATACCTTTCACCACCAATTCAATGCCGAGGACGTGCCCGGTGGCATTCCGACCGAGAGCGGCTGGCATCACATGGGCGTTGAGGTGCAAACCGTCAATGACACCACCACCGCCTATTGGTGCTATTTCGATGGCGCGATGCTGAAAGGCTGCCCGGTTTATGATACCAGCATTCATCAAATGGACGCCGGGCAATTCGGGTTGTTCGCATTCCAGATGGATGCCGATGGTCTCGCCGGATTCTTTGACAACGTTCGCGTCCAATCATTGCCACCCGTTGTCTTCCGCGAAAATTTTGAAACGGGCATCCCGAGCACCGAGTGGGGCTTGTTTCGCGCAAATGAAGAACCAATTGCCGCGCTCGAAATGATCTCCGCACCGGATGCGCTGGCAAATGGCGGCGACTTTGTGGGCTTCATCCAGGATCAGGATGTTTCCTACAATGGCGCGGCAATTATTCTGGCAGGTGCGGTGACAGCCAAAAACTATTCAATCGAAAGCGATGTCTATTGCTATGTGAATCATGAGGGCGGCTCAGCCTATACCGGACTGGCAGTATATTCAGATAGTTTGAAAAATACCTACATCAAGCTCGCAGCCGATTTTGACGCCGATCAGCGATTACGATTCTACAATAACAAGCTCGATCCGGTAACATTCCAGTATACGTTCCAGCACCAGTTCAACGCCGAAGATGTGCCCGGTGGCATTCCGGCAGAAAGCGGCTGGCACAACATGAAAATCCAGGCGGAAACCATCGATGATACCACCACCGCCTTCTGGTGCTATTTCGACGGTCAAATGCTGGCGGGTTGCCCGATTTATGATAGCAGCGCCGATCAGATGGACGCCGGTCAATTCGGGCTGTACGCGTTTCAGATGGATGCCGATGGCTTAGCCGGCTATTTCGACAATATTGTCGTGAAAGGGTATCCGTCGGAAACCGCGGTCGAAGATCTGCCGCAATTGACGAAGGTGACGCTGCCCCGCGACGCACACCTGTTGCAGAATTACCCCAATCCGTTCAATCCCGAAACAACGATCTCGTTTACGCTCGATCGCACCGAACAGGTCGATCTCACCGTTTACGATGTTCTGGGACGGGAAGTCACTACCCTGGTTTCAGAAATTCGCGAATCCGGTGCGTATCACGTTCGCTGGGATGGTTTGAATGCGATGGGCGAAAAAATGCCGTCAGGGGTGTACGTGGCAGCATTGAAAACCGCGAGTTTCGTCGAGACGATGAAAATGTTAATGATGAAATAACGGATCGCAACTTCCCGCAGGGCGAAAACCTGCGGGAAATTTATTATACCCATTGCGGGCAAAAATTTCATAGAAAGCTGTCATTGCGAGCGAAGCGAAGCAATCGTTGCACGTCGCCTCATAACTATATGAAATTGTTGAGATTGCTTCGACTGGGCGCCCCCGTCGCTTCGCTCCTCGCAATGACAGAGAATATACTGAAAATTTAAGCCATAACGAGTATAGCTGAATCAAGCGTAATCCTCTGCCAATTGCTCGATTGTCTTGAGTATTTCCTCTACAGTCTGCGTCAGTTCTCCGCCCATTTTCCGGTATTCATTCGGGAACTCATCTTTCATCTGAATCATCAATGCGTAGTAAATCGGTTTGAAGCGATCTTTCAGGTGGTGCGGATTTTCATTGAATAATTTCAACGCGAGTTGTGTCTGCTTTTTGGCGATGAGCAAGAGCAAAAACAGGTTCACGTCTTCCGGAAATGCTTCCAGCGCCTTCTCATCTTTTATGAAATCACCTGCAACATGAACGGCAGTTTCGATATCATTATGCCATAGCAGCACCATGGCATAGGTGTGCGAGCGGTGAATGCTTTTCTCCGTTTCATACGCCTTCCGGGCGTTTTCGAGGGCTTTTTCCTTGTTCGTCTTCTGCTGGAAATAGTGCCAGGCGAGGCTATTCATTGCACCAGCGTGCCCCTTCTCTACCGCCATCAAATAATATGTTTCGGCTTGTCGAAAATCTTTGAATTCCGTCTTATACAGCAACGCCAGGTTATGCATCGCACTAACATGCTCTTTCGCCACCGCCATCAAATAATATGTTTCGGCTTGTTTGAAATCCTTGAATTCCGTCTGATACAGCAACGCAAGGTTATACATCGCACTAACATGCTCTTTCGCCATCGCCATCAAATAATATTTTTCGGCTTGTTTGAAATCTTTGTATTCCGTCTGATACAGCAGCGCCAGGTTA
>JAFGMA010000263.1 GCA_016927835.1 Candidatus Zhuqueibacterota bacterium
AAAATGTAACATATTCCTGTCATTGCGAGCGACGATAGGAGCGAAGCAATCTCTTATGTTGACGCAATAGCAGTAGAGATTGCTTCGTCTGGGCGCCCCCGGCAAAAAACGCCTCGCAATGACAAAATAAAAATGCAATGTTACTAATTCACCCGTAACAAGTATAGTGCCTGACCGAAAAATCCTTATTTCTTCACCCTGAGCGGAGTAGAAGGGTGATAAGCCCTTGTTAATACGTTATGCTTCGACCCCGCTCAACATGAAAATATTAGTTTTCATTCAAGCACTTTTTAAGCAGCCTTTTTTCAACTCATCAAAAAAATAATTTTTTTAAAATTTTTTTCCGCAAATTCATTCGGTTGCAGCTATTTTATGCCTTTTTCCCAAATTGAAAATCTGCCATTAAAGCTATTTATAAAGGTAATAAATAAGCAGGTCAACCTTTTAACAACTCTTGCAAAAATAATATGCTACGCTCAGAATTCAAAGCTAACAACCTTTCAACCTGGCGTTCCTCCATCGCACATGAGCAAAAACCAATATGATCAAACCTCGATTAGCCAATCAAATTCAGGAGAGTATAATGTTACAAAAAATAGCAACTATTCGGGATGAATCTCTCAGTCTAAACGAAATATTGGATTTAGTGTTGACAACAATTGTCACCGAATTGCAGTTTAAATTCGGTGCTGTTGTGCTGTATAAACAACGCAGCAGGCGATTGACACATTATATTAATACAAGTTTCCCGCGCGAATTAATAAAAAGCCTTGAATCCATTCGCTTCGAAGAGATTCAGGCGATTCATCGAATGGCACATAACAATGTCTTGCTATGTAGTGAAAGCGCTGGGTGCAAGCGGTCAGCTTTCAATTTCACCTTGCTTGGAGAGGAGAGCGATGCCGGTATCAATTCGAATCTAATGCTTTTTTTCGAAGTGAATCAAGAATTCGCCGGAATAATGTATTTCATGAGTGATGAGTCGAAGTTCCTGACAGAAAAACAATTTTGCGAACTGGGCAAAATTAGCCAAATTTTAGGAGCCGAAATTGAATACGCCTGGGAAGAAGTGCAATTGGAAACAAGAAAAATACCTCGGGCAGAAGAGTTTCGTGATAGAACCAGGGCAATCAGATTTCCAAACCTTGCAATTCATCCGCGTGCAGCTTTAAAAAAGACATTGCTCGAATTGCTGCACAAACTGCGTTTAAACGGAGGCAGCATCCACTTGATAAACGAGCAAGCCGGTTGTGCCGAATTGAAAGCGCATGCCGGACTTCCGCTTCGATTTATTGAACATATTGAAAACCTGAGTATTCACGATCCGACAGTATCGGCTATTCGAAATGCCGGCAATGCATTGATTACGATCGAATTGATTTCCCAGGGCAGAAAGGGATGGCAAATTCTGAAAGAGTGTGGTATCCAACGGATGGTGAGCGTCCCCCTGCGATCTATGAATAAAATTATCGGATTTTTCAATTTCTCTGTTCCAAAATTTCGTACATTCAAAACCGAGGAAATGTACTTATTCGACGCCATCAGCAAGCAACTCGGAGCTTTGCTCTCAAATAATTCCATCAAAAAGCCGATTACCAAATTCTCCACCAACACGCAGGCAAACGCCTTATCCAATTCTGCCCATTGATTCGGGCATCGCATATCTTATATGGTTTGCGCAACATTTTGTCACATAAATCTCATCGTTTCAATATGCACCCCTCCAAATGCCCAACCGGCGGACAGGTAAAATGTATTTGTAGCCTATCCCCTCTGGCAGGGCAGAATAATGTGTATCATTTCGATATTCCCGATTACATAATCGTACTTTCCACCAAATTAGATCGTTCTAAAAATCGAATACTACATATAGATGAAATGTGAATAACATGTTGATAACTTTTTAACAGTTTTGTTACAGCTTATACATTCCTTTCATTTT
The DNA here is from genome assembly GCA_016927835.1 of Candidatus Zhuqueibacterota bacterium. Classification (GTDB taxonomy): domain Bacteria; phylum Zhuqueibacterota; class Zhuqueibacteria; order Thermofontimicrobiales; family Sulfurfontimicrobiaceae; genus Sulfurfontimicrobium. The sequence goes on from JAFGMA010000263.1 coordinate 1,943, forward strand.
TAACATCGGTTACATCTTCGAAATTCTTATGTCTATATATTGACGATAATTACAAAAATACACTATATATATTGCACTCACAATATACTATTTAATTTAGATTTATATACAACAAGAAAATTAATTTTTGAATCACGCTCAAATTCTGCTTCGGTGATGACGCTGTAATATCTGTCAACACCAATTCTTTGTCCGCAGTATTAGAATTTACTGAAAAATGCGCGATGTGGATAAATGTGGATAACCTGTGGAAAAATCGATAGCTTTCCGGCTCTTAAAATGAAAGCATGATTACAATATTGTACTTAAGGTCCGCTGGAATTCTCTGAGGGATTCTCGCCATCCGTTGATCGGAATTATATTAAGAGCCCATCCGAAGACTTCTTTCTTATAATGAAATGATTCTCAGTGCAAACACATGCCCACCACCTGGTCCTTCACCGGGCACTAGCGATTGGTAGTCCGGATAAAAAAAAACCTCCCGATTGTCAGGCAATTGGGAGGTAATTTTTGTTTGAATTTCACGCTATTATTTCATAACGCCGAGTTTAACCTTTTCACCACCTAATTTTACTTCCTTCGAAATGGCTTCGGGTTTAATCGTCTCGCCAATATCCAGCGATAGTGTCTCTGCTTTTATGTAATTCGCGTGTTTAGAAAACGCATTTCTGATTGCATCCGAGCCTTCGAAATACAAATAAATGCGATCATTCATTTCGAAATCAGCCTCTTTGCGCAGTTCCTGAATGTGCCGAACCAGGTCGCGCGCAATTCCTTCTGACAGCAGTTCTTCGGATAGAAACGTATCCAATCCGAGGAGATTGCCATCGCTTTCCAGCACCAGGAAATTTTCTTTTGGTTGCGTTTCGAGCACAATTTCATCGTACTCGAGCGTAACACCCTTTCCATTCAGTTGCACCGGAATACCAAGCTGTGCACGGATGCGCTTGACCGTCTCCGTAATCGGCAGGGTTTGCAGAACTTGCTGAATTTTCGGGAGGGTCTTGCCGTATTTGGGACCCAGCTTTTTGAAGTCCAATTTCAACTGATATTGAACCAGTTCCGTATCATCGCTAATGTAAGTGAGCTTTTTAACGTTTAGCTCTTCCTTGATGTGTTGTTCATATTTTTGTATGGTACCTGCCGTCGTGCTGCCATCGGGCTTGATAACCAGTTCTGCTACTGGCTGACGCACCTTGATGCCGCTCTTATTGCGTAGCGCCCTGCCGGCTTTCACCAGACGAACCACCCTGTCGATGTCTTCAACCAATTTCTGATCGACATAAGCTTCATTAACCTGCGGAAATTCACATAAATGGATACTTTCAGGCGCTAAGGCATCATTTGCCCTGACTAAATTTTGGTACATTTCGTCAGTGACAAACGGGATCACCGGCGCAATCAGTTTGATAAAGGTAACCAGCGCGTGGTGCAGGGTGAAGTAAGCCACCTTTTTATCTTTGTCCTTTTCGCTCCTCCAGAATCGGCGACGATTCCGGCGAACGTACCAATTAGAAAGATCATCAATGAATTCTTCGGCTTTTTTGATAAATGCAAGTACGTTAAATTTTGAATAATTATCATGCGCTGATTTCACCAACTCCTGCAATTTTGCAAGAACCCAACGATCAATTTCAGTGAGTTCATGAGTTTCGGCTGCAAGCGAAGCGGGATTTATGCCATCAAGAATCGCATAGTTGGTCCAAAACGCGTAGGTATTCCACAACGTGATCAGATGCTTCCGTACATCGGTTGCGGGACCGTATCCGAAATTCAGGTTGGTAAATGGATTCTGACCGGCAAACATCCAGCGCATGGTATCGACGCCCATTTGTTCGGCAGCATCGTCGAACCAGATAGCGTTACCGGAGCTTTTATGCATTTCCTCACCGTTCTCATCTCGAACAAGGGCATGCCCGAGCACGGTTTTGAATGGTTCACGGTTTTCCATAACGGTGCTCATTGTCAAAATCGCATAGAACCAATTCCGGAACTGTCCGGGAAAGCACTCAGTGATGAAATCCGCAGGGAACCACTTGCTCCAATATTCGCGATCTTCCATATAACCCATCGTTGAATACGGAACGATACCGGCATCGAGCCACGGATTTCCGACATCCTTGATTCGCGATACACTTGCTCCGCATTTCGAACACTTGATTTTCACGTAATCAATGTGCGGACGGTGCGGTGCCTGCCCGTCGAATTTTTCCCAGCCTTCGACTGCCCGCGCTTTCAATTCGTCTCTGCCGCCAATGACTTCAAAGTGACCGCATTGCTCGCACTCGTAAATAGGCAATGCCAGACCCCAATAGCGTTTTTTCGAGATCATCCAGTCACTCATATTTTTGAGCCAATCAAGCTCCAATTGCTTGCCATATTCGGGCATCCAGTTGATTTTTTTTGTGATCTCCATAATCTGGTATCGCATTTCATCCATTTTGATGAACCATTCGTCCACCAGCCGGAACACCAATTCGGTTCCATGGCGCCAGCAAACCGGGTAACGGTGCGTGATTTTTTCTTTTTTATACAGAATATTTTTTTCTGTAAGATTTTTGATTATCGGAATTGCCACTTCCATAACATTCTGCCCGGTGAGCCATTCGAAACCGTCGAGGAACGTTCCGAACTGATCCAGCGGCGCAATCGCAGCCAATCCATGCTCCTTGCCCAGCGCAAAGTCTTCCTTGCCGCAGCCGGGCGCGATATGAACGATGCCGGTTCCATCTTCAGCGCTCACTTCATCCCAAACCATCACCGGATGCTTGACGCCTTTTTGTGCAGGCAGTTCTTCGAAAGGTGAGTGAAATTCCAGACCGGCAAGCGCGCTACCACGCATTTCTTCCAGCACTTCATAATCACCCTTTGAATAGACGACATTCAGTCGGTCTTTGACCAGGTAATAGATTTGCTCGCCCTGCCTGACTTTTACATACGTCAATTCCGGGTGAACAGCGGCGCCCACATTTGCCGGCAACGTCCAGGGTGTCGTCGTCCACACGAGCAAATTTTCATTTTTGCGTCCCGCAATCGGGAACAATACATAAATACTGATATGCTGCATTTCCCGGTAGCCTTCGGTCGCGATTTCATGCTGCGACATGGCTGCCCCGCAGTCAATGCACCAGGGCATCACATCATGCCCTTTGTAAATCCAGCCGTGTTCGAAGCATTTTTTCAAAAATAGCCAGATCGTATAATTATTCGTCTCAGACATTGTGTAATAGGAGTTATCCCAATTCATCCAATAGCCCAGGCGGATGGATTGCTGGCTTTGTATGGCGGAATATTTATTCACACGCTCTTTGCATTTATTCACGAAGTTTTCAATGCCATACGCTTCAATATCGGTTTTGGATTTAAAACCCAATTGTTTTTCAACTTCAACCTCAACCCATAATCCCTGGCAATCGAATCCATTTTGATACCTCAGTTCGCGCCCAAGCATCGCGTTGTAGCGTTGAAAAATATCTTTATAGGTTCTTCCCCAAGCATGGTGAACACCCATTGGATTGTTTGCCGTGATTGGTCCGTCCAAAAAGGACCACTTCGGTTTTCCCTTATTTTGTTTAACGAGCTTTTGGAACGTATTATTTTTTTTCCAAAAATCCAGCATCTTGTGCTCAAGGGCAATAAAATCAGTCTGATTCGACACTTTTTTCAACATTATTTTCATCTGACCGTTTTTTAGTTAAAAAAAAACCCACTACCTGTAATTTTCCTGGCGGTGGGTTAGCGAATTAACACGTACTTCTATTCGTCATAAAATATCAAGGTCCCTCTGCCAGAAGAGGGTGGCGTATCATGATCGTAATCGATCCTTCAATTATATGAGCAATACGATAACGCTTTTCGATCATTTTCGCCATCATTTGATATTCCAGACTAATTATCTCATACAAATTTTGAATTCGATAAATATACAACATTTGCACAAAAATGTCAAGGCATAATTCTATTTTTTAATTTTATAGGCTTTATTCAACTCGCGCTCAAATCGCTGTTTTGGATTTGGAATTCGTGTTGGGCATTAATAGGTTGTATTTCGGTGTATTGCTTGTTTTAATCTTAAAAAATTTTTGTTTGATTACGGCGCTGCATTTGAAAAACATTTGCCTGATGCGCTTTTTGTATCGGTGCCAAAATGCGAAAGCAAGCTTTCGCACTCCTGTGGCGTGGTTAGCGCAGAAGCAGCAATTTCTTTGAATCCGAAAATGATTTTTGGTTGCTGTCGATTTCAGCGGACAGCGCAGGCGGCTGTGCCTGAATGGTATAGATATAGATGCCGGAAGATACGTCCTGCCCGGTCTGATCTTTTCCGTCCCAAAAGCATTTGAACGTGCCCGGCTCTTGAGTTTTATCGACCAGCATGCGCACTTGCTGTCCCAACAAATTATAGATGGTAATTTTAATCTCGCTGTGATGCGGCAGACTGTAAGTGATCGCTGTTTTCGAATTCATCCCATTTGACGATGCAGCGCCGGCTGAAAACGGATTCGGGTAATTCTGTTCCAGTTGAAACGACAGCGGTGACGACGGCGTCGATGCCACCGCTTTGATATAAGGTGCGCTTTCCGAGAATGGTTGCATTTCAAGCGCCAGTTCCTGTTTCAGGTCAGCATCCCAATAGCGCAGTTGAATTTCATCACCGGCAACATATCCGTCAATCGGTTTAGATTGCGGATCGTCGTGCCACGCAATGAGTGCCACCGCGTTAGATGAATGATAAACTGCCCCGCCAATGCAGAGTCCGTTTTGCGTGAAAACACCGATTTCATCCCTGTCGCCTGGTTGAACGTCATCAAGGGCAAGCGATTCAAGCAGCAGGCAGGTCGCATCACCGGTTCGTGAACGGAATTTAAAATGCTGCGCTTGCGGTGCATTTTGCCAGGAAACCCGTGTTCGGTTCAGCGCAACCGATTCCGGGTATATTAATGTTGCTTCCTGATTCAAATAAACTTTATACGCTTCACCCGGCTGGAGGGGCGCCATATTGTTTATCACATTCGGGATATAAACCTGACCGTCATCATTCATCACAATCTCAATCTGCGTCAAAATCGAATTGAGCGCGATTTCAACGTCCATCTGCATCGCAGGCAGATATCCGATGAAATTCCAGCCGGCGAGAAGCGGCAGCGGCGTTTGAACTGCCAACGGTTCGCCCTGCAACTCCAGCGTTTCGGTTGCCGTCAAATGCGCTTTATAGCCCACGCCGGCAGCCATTTCGAGAATCCAGTCACCGACGTCCGGAATATAGCTTTGCCCCTGCTGATTCACCACGATCGAAAGCGATGTTAACTCCTGAAACACCTGTTCCGGCGCCGGTTGCCAGGGAATGAGATTGAATGACATCCAGTTCCAACCGGCATTCAGCAAAATTGTCTGGCTCTGCAGCGTTGTTGAACCACTAAGCAGAGAAATGTGTGAATATGGACCAAATGCGAACGTACCATCACCCTTCAGGAACGTTGGCTCCGCGTAAAATTCCTCTGACGTCCCGCGGCTCGCATCCCAGATTTTGAAATACATAATCTCGCCCGGTATGAAGCCATCGAAATCCGGGGTTTGGCTGTCATCCTGCCAGCAGGTCAATGCCATCGGTGTTTGCCCGGTCCATTCCACCGCACCGACACAAAGCTGAGTCGGGGTGAAAACGCCGATCTCATCGCCGGGATCCAATGCTACTTCATCCAGAGTCGCCTGCTCGATGATGACGCAGTAGCTTTCGCCCGTGTTGGCAGCGAATGAAAAGTGATCAAGACCATTGACGAGATGAATTGTCGCGCTCGTGGTATCGCGGTCAATTCCGCCCCTGCCGTCATCCACTTCCAGAATAACCTGGTATGTGCCCGGTTCGCCATATATGTGTACCGGAGTCACTCCAGAGGCTGTATTCAGGTCGCCGAAATCCCAGTTGTAGTCCAGTTGGTCCTGATCCGGATCTGATGAGCCTGATCCGTCGAATTGTATTTCTTGCCCAGCCAACCCATTGTATGGACCGCCTGCATTAGCCATAGGCGGATGATTTTGCGGAAGAATGGTAAAGGTTCCGTTCGAAAACGGTCCCACAACCTCATAGCCATTTTCATCAAAAAGCTGAACGTTGGTCAAAGCCAATTCAATCGCGCCCGGTTCGGCATCGGTCGCGATATCGCAAATCAGGGTGATGATCAGCCCTTCGCCTGCGGTAATATTTTCACCTGCCGGAGCAGAAAGCGTAACCTTTATTTCTGTGCCAAGGTCCTGCAAAACCGCGGTAAAATCCGCTGTTCGTTCGGTCGTCAGGACATCGGTGAAATCGAGCCAATCATTGGTTTCTGTAAAGGTAAAGCTGACGGCGGAAATACCATTTTCATTGCTCAGATAGACCGGGAGCATGCTGCCCTGGCTTCCGACCATTCCCTCTCCGGAACCGAGCGCCAGTGAGTCGCTTGTGATGTGTTCGCTGATGGTGGCACTGGTTAAATCCCGCTCACTCTCAAATACGCCGTCATTCACCTTCAAGCTGACCTGGTAGACTCCGGGCTCTGCATAAATATACATCGGGGTATCCCCGCTTCCGGTTTGCCCATCGCCGAAATCCCATGCGAATGTGAGCGGATCATCATCGGGATCGGACGAGTTGCTGCCATCAAAGGTGATTGGAACACCGACCGCACCGGAATAGGGACCGCCAGCATCTGCCAGAGGCTGCCAGCCACCGACAGCAAAAATCCCGTTGACCGTTTCGATTGTCAATGCTTGTGCGTCAACGCCGGCGACCGTTGCTTCGGAAAGTATCAATGCGACGGAGTCTAAGGGTGCGGACGGCAAAACATCGAATAAAATTTCGAGAATCGGACCCGATCCGATTTCAATCATCGCGCCGCTGAGCGAGAAGGCAATCACTTTGCACGCTGTATCATGATCGACAATATTAACCGAAAAATCTGCCGCTCGCGTGAGCGCGTTGCAGGTGGTTGCGGCTAAAACGTTCGCCGAATCTTTCAATATGAATTGCATACCTGCCACCTCAACGGTGTTCGTCAATGAAATCATCACGCTGTTTGCGTTCGACCCGGGATCGCCGGATCCATTCAGGACGAACAGTGTATCCGGTTGGGCGACGCCATAACCGGACAAGCTGAGTAACATCACGAGTGTGACTAGCAAAGTTGCTATATTTTTTGAATTCATGAGCGCCTCCTTTGGTTTAAAGGATTATTTTTTTGAAGAAAAAGCTCAGGGATGCGAGGGGCAAGATGCGGTTGAGGATCGTACCTGCTTTAAAAACTGTAAGTCAAATCTGCCTGGAAAAGAGCTCAGGAAAATCGTGTTATTAATATAACGATATATTCATTATTATCAAAATATTTTTTTCAATTTGCTAATATTTCCTCCGATAAATGGCGTTATTTGCTTCCAGGAATCGAATCGTGCCAAGAAAAATATCACCCCAATTCGCAATGGCTCAGTTAATGTTTCGTTTCATGGTTTAAAATGCCTCTTGGGTTCCCGAACAGGAGATTGGGAACCAGAAACCGGGGGATTACGCGTTTGAGGTGATGGCTCAGATTGGGGCGCCGCAATCGACCTGTGAACTAATTCTCGCTTACGCCGTAAAATAAAAAAAAGTATATAACAATATAGAAAAATATAATTAACGGAGAATCAACCCATGTCAGTCTTGAAAAATATCCTGGATGCAATCAGACAATTTTTCGTTTTTTTGTTTACATTCAAGCCTTTCAACTGGTACAAGATACCGCTGATTATCGTCTTGTTGTACTTTCTTGCCGCGCCGGTTATCATGATCATCAACTATGATTTTCCCGAGTTTTTTGAAAACGAGCCGAATGGTAAAAAGCCAGGGGTGGAATTTACATCAATGTTGATTCGAATGGGGGACGACATGTTGACCGCCTGGCTTCCCAACGATCTCATTTATCCTACCATTTTCCTGGATAATCCCCAAAATTTCCAACTGGGTGAATTGGAATTAAATCGATACGTCATTCGCGTTTTGCGTGATAAGCTGTCGCGCCTGAGAACAACCGATGAGATCAACAAAAACTGTGAGCAAGCGTACTATTTTATTTCCAATGATCCGGAAAAATGGATTTTTCCGTCAGCCGAGAGCCGGTATCGCAATGCATTTAAAGAGCTCCGGAAATATCGTGAAGAACTCGAAAAGGGATCGGCAAGCTTTTATCCGCGCGTGGATAACCTCATCGAGTTGCTGGATCAAATTAATTCGCTCCTCGGCGGTGTAAATACCCGTCTCTCGCATGCGCCGCGCGATGAAACCTACACCATTTCCGAAGAAACCGCCGGCGATCAATTCATCCAGGGCGAAAAAGTCGTGAAGGTGAAAGTGCCCTGGCGAAAAATTGATGATAATTTTTATTATGCCCGCGGGGTTGCCTACGGCATCCGACAGATAATGGTTGCGGTGAAGGCTGATTTCAAAGAAGTGCTTGAGTTGAAAAAAAGCATGGAATTGCTCGATCGCATCATCGAGTTACTGGATTATTGCCAATTCGAACCGATCTATGTCGCCAATGGCAAGCGCGGTTCACTGTGGGCAAATCATTCGCTCGAATTGCTGGCGACAACCGAGGATATCCGCCAGAAAATCCGATCATTGCAGGGAATGCTTGAAAATTGAGTGCGGGCGATCACTCATTTCAAAAAAATCAGGAAGCGCCGGCGGTTGGCTTATATCCGGATCATATTCATCGAAACATCCGCACCATCAAACCTTCATGCCGAGGATATGAAAAACACTTGAATTATTAAAATATTCCTTTTATATTGGGCACAACAAGCTTGTTTTTCAAGCGGATCAGACAAAAGCCCGGGACGCAAATTGGAAAGCTAAAAACCAATTCGCGCTATCGGGAAAGGGAGTGCACAATGATTCCAGCCAGCGAATTCAAAGTTGAAAAGTTGACTGTCAAAATTTTCGACAATCGGCAGCAGATGGGTCAGGCAGCAGCCCGTGATGTTGCGCAGCAAATGAAAAATATGATCGGTGAAAAGGGTGAAATCAACATGATTTTCGCCGCCGCTGCCTCTCAACTTGACTTCTTTGAATCTCTGAAAAGACTGCCCGGAATTCGGTGGCAATCGGTCACCGCTTTCCAGATGGATGAATATATCGGGCTGCCCTCGGATTCATCACTGCGATTGAGCCAATTTTTAACCCAAAAATTAATGTCAGCGGTTGATTTCAAAAAGACTTATTTTTTGAACGGGAATGCAGAGAATTTGCAGGCGGAATGTCAACGTTATGGCGATTTGCTGCGCGCCCATCCGGTGGATATCACCTGCATGGGGATCGGAGAGAGTGGGCACATTGCATTCAATGATCCGGCTTATGCTGATTTCAATGATCCGCACCTGGTAAAAATTGTTGAGCCGGATGAAATTTCGCGCCATCAACAGGTTCGTGACGGTTATTTTTCAGCGCTCGCAGAAATGCCGATTCAGGCATTCACCCTGACGATACCCGCTTTGATGTCGGCAAAATGGATTTCATGCGTTGTCCCGGGAAAGCATAAAGCCCGGGCAGTGAAAGCCGCACTGAAGAATAAAATATCCGCCGAATGCCCGGCGACCATTCTTCGTACACATGACAATGCCGTTCTGTTTCTTGATAGAGAGTCGGCGAGATTATTGTAATCCACTGAGAAAAAGGGATTAGCCATGAAAATTAAACTCATTTTTGTATCACTCATTTTAATACTGGCAGGTGCAGCGATGTCTAAACAGCAACCGGAAAAATCGAGAATGGTAAAAATCGCCTGCGTTCAGTGGCGGAATGATTCCACCGCGTCCATGCAGAATAATTTGAAACGTGTTTTTGGGTACATTGATGAGGCTGCTCAGAACGAAGCCGATATCGTTGCTTTGCCGGAAAATGTGCTTGCAGCGGGCATTCAGGGCGCGCTTTATCGTGATGCTGCCGAGGAGATAACCGGACCGAATGTATCGCGGGTCAGGCAAAAGGCTGCTCAATGCAGTATCAATGTAATTTTCCCGATCATTGAAAAAGTCGCCGACAAATTATTCAATACCGCCATCGTCATCGATCGCAAGGGTTCGGTGGTCGGATCGTACCGCAAAACACATGAACCGAAGGCAGTGATTGAGATGATGGGCGTGAGCCTTGGCGATTTGTTCCCGGTTTTTGAACTGGATTTTGGAAAAATCGGAATCATGATTTGCTATGATATCCGTTTCCCCGAAGTAATCGAAATCCTCGCATTGAATGGCGCCGAAATCGTGTTCTTCCCGCACGTCATTGGTCTGCCCAGTCAATTTGATTGGGAGGTCAATTTGCGCAGCCGGGCAATGGATAATTGCGTCTATCTCGCATCGTCTGCTACGATGAGCCATAATTTCCAGTTGCCGGAAAATACACTCGGAAAAACCGCCATCATCGGCAAAGATGGCGCAATCATCGCTAACCAGGGCGATGAAGACGGCATCCTCTATACCACGCTGGATCTTTCCCTGCCCCGGATGACCGATGGTTGGGGCGAATTCGGGCGCGCTAATTGGGAAAAGCTGTATTGGCAGGAGCGCCGACCGGAAATTTACAAGCGAATTATCGAAGAGTAAGGCAATGGCTCAATTAATGGTTGTTTTTATTGTTTGCAATACCTTCTGGGTTCTAAAACAGGAGTTTTGGAACCAGTACCCGAGGGATTACAGAGTAAGCTGTTGATAACGGAAAGGTAATCGGATGATGGAACCTGTAAAATTCGGAGTCGTCGGTGTCGGCGGTTACGCAAAATCATATCACAATTCCCTGGCGGTTTTAAGGAATGAAGGATCGGCGCAGCTTGTCGCACTCGCCGAAAACAATCAGTCCGCTTACCCCCTTGAAATGAAAGAACTCAGGGAACGGGGCGTTCGGATTTATGATGACTATTTCAAAATGCTGCATGCTGAAAAAGGCAATCTGGATTTCATGGCACTGCCCGTCGGAATTCACTTGCATGCGCCAATGAGCATCGAAGCTATGAATGCGGGTCTGAACGTGATTTGCGAGAAACCAGTGGCGGCAACTGTGCAGGAAGTGGATGCAATGATCGCGGTGAAGAAACGTACCGGCGCGATTGTCATCGTGGGATACCAGGAGATTTTCAGTCCTTCAATCCGGGCGCTCAAAGAGCGAATAATGGATGGCAGACTGGGTGCTGTGAAAATCGCAAAAACCATGGGGCGCTGGTCTCGACCCGATTCGTATTATCAGCGCAACAACTGGGCGGGTAAATTGCGTCTTGGAGAGCATTGGGTACTTGACGGAATCGCCATGAACGCGATGGCGCATCATGTGAATAATATGCTTTTTCTCGCTTCGCCGCGAGCCATTTCAACCGCCCTGCCGGTTGAAATGACTGCCGAATTGTACCGCGCCCATCCGATCGAGTCGTATGATAGCGTCACATTTCGGGCGAAAACCGATTCGGGCAGCACAGTCTTTTTTGCAGCGACGCATGCGCCGGAATCCGAATGCGGTCCTGATTTACAGCTTGAGTGTGTCAATGGCACTGCCACGCGCAGTTTTGTTAATGGCGAGTCCGTCATAAAATATAAAAACGGTACCTCCGAGCAGCTCGATAATCATCAAATCGATGACCGGACTGAGGTTTTTCGCAATGCAGTCGCCTGCGTTCTGGAAAATCATTCGCCGCTGAGCACGCTGGAGATGGCGCGTGCGCATACGATTTGCATGAACGGGATGCACGAAAGCTGCCCCGAGATCGTCACCATTCCGCCCGAAGAAATTAATATCTCCGATCTGTTCGACAAACAGGGCAAGCCGACAGGTGACCGATCGACGACTGTTCGCCACATCGACCGCTTGCTCGACCGCGCATTCGACCAAATCAAGCTGCTCTCCGAATTGGGCGTTTCATGGGCGAAAAAGTCGCGCAAAGTGCCGTTGGAGGGGTATTCCAAATTTCCTGGCGGGAGATGAGCAAGTTTAGTCACCACTCTAAAATCATCATTACTCTCACCGCTTCACCTTCTTCAGTCCTTTAAAATCCAGGTACTTTTGCGGATTTTGCGCTTCATTGTTGATCCGCACTTCAAAATGCAAATGCGGACCTGTCGACAAGCCGGTGGAACCCACCGCACCAATCAATTGCCCTGCTTCGACCGCTTGATCCTGCTTCACATAGATCGTATCGAGGTGAGTATATCGCGTCTGAATGGCGTCGGAATGCTGCACGATGATTTGCTTTCCCGGTCCCTGGTTCGGCGTGTAGTTTGAATCCGCCAGTTTTACGATTCCTTTTTCCGCTGCAAAGACATCGGTATCCTTTGGCGCGGCGATATCGATCCCTGTGTGCGAGACAATTTTACCGGTAAACGGGTGTTTCATCGAACCGAATTTCGCCGTCACAACGCCATGGTGCAGCGGCAGTACCGGCTCGAACGATTGTAGCGCGGCATTCGCTGACTGTTCCGGTTGCGCCTGAATGGTCGTGAAATCGATGAATTCCTGCGGATCCTTCAATTCATCATTAACTCTGATTTCAAGGTGCAAGTGCGGCGCGGTCGAGCGTCCGGTTGTTCCCACTGTGCCGACAGGTTCCCCGGCTTCCACCAGTTGTCCCGCTGCAACCAGCACGCTATCCAGATGGCAATAGCGCGATTGAAAGCCGTTGGAATGCATGAGTATGATATTTTTACCGTATCCATTATTTTCTTCATAGTCAGATACAGCTTGTATCACCTTGCCGTCAGCGATGGCAAAAACTTCCGTGCCAATTTCAGCAGCGATATCGATGCCGTTGTGAAAAAAGCTCCGATCTGTAAAGGGATCGTGTTGTTTTCCAAAACGGGATGTGATGCGCTGTGCGGACTGAAGCGGTGAGACGAATTCGGGTAACGTATTCGAACGAAGCAGCGAGGCATTTTCCTGCATTTCTTTCTCCGACTCCGGATTCTGTACGCGGTCACAACCTGCCATCGGCAGCAGCACGATTCCGAGGATGAGCAGAGATGCGTATAACAGCAGAAAATCAACCTTTTTCATAGATCTGGCTCCTTTCAGATGAGATATTCGAGTGATTAAGCGTTTCCGCTCGCTGCCAAAACCGGGCAACCATCCATATCCGCTGCTGCCGGATAGATTGAGTTTCAGCACAGACATGAGCCCCGTACCATACGCCCTGGCTGACATCTTGCGGCTGGATACAACCATGGAATCACAAATACATTCACGGGAAAGGTTGATGCGGTTGTTGGCAATCCAGACGAACGGGTTGAAAAAATAAATGATTTGAATCAGGTTTTGCAGCTTTATCCAGACATCATCAAACCGTTTGATATGCGCCATTTCATGGGCAATTATCAAATTGAGCAAATCCTTTTGATCTCGTTTAATCAAGTTTTGTGGCAGCACAATTGCCGGACGAATGCTGCCCAGGGTAAACGGCGACGGGATGCATTCGGAGGTAAGCATGCGAACCTGGCGTCGGATTTTGAAATGAGTGCACCAGGTTTGCGCCATCGCATTCACCAGCGAATCCGTTACAGGTTGGGCGCGTTGCACTACCGCGTGATATCGATAGCGTTGACGCAAAAAGACGAGTGAGAAAAAGAGCATTCCGCCTCCCCAGAACCAGAGGGCAATCGATTGCCAGGGCAGGCGGCTTTCCCGGGAAACAGTGCCTGGTTGTGCATTCCCAACCGAATCCTGTAAATGATTATATCCGTCTGAATCATCGAAATTGATGGAAAAGTCATTTTGCGGAATCGTTTCACGCCAAAAAGAGGTTACATAATGGTACATCCTGGTTAACGGGAACTGCATTAAATTTCTCCCGCTTAGCGTGAATGATAAATCCGTGGGAAGAAGCAACCTGATGAGCAGCAGTGCCCAAAGCCCCAGGCGCCAATGCGGCGAGCGTTTTTTCATCAGCCGCGTGATGGGGTATATGATTGCGAACAAGATAGCTGAAAAGCGGAGCTGCATCACTAAAACCGGAATGATGAACCGGGCAAATTCATCAAAAAGCGAATAAATCGGATTATTCATCTTCCTGTTCCTCATCCGTTAGCTTTTGGAGCAGATTTTCGAGTTCGTCAATCTCTTCCGATGAAATGGCTTTGGTCTGCGCAAAGAGTGAAACTACAGTGCCGACATCCGTCTCCAGAACGCGATCTGCGAAAAATTTCACCATGCGCGCCAGTCCCGCAGGACGCGAAATAAGCGGTTCATACAGATACAGTCCGTGAAACGAATCGCGCCGCAGCAGTTGTTTGCCGACCATGCGGTCCATCATGGTTTTGGTTGTGGTATATGCCCATTTGTATGTGGCGTGCAATTTGTCATGCACTTCACGCACCGACAGTTTGTCATATTTCCACAGCGTTCTGAGAATGTCGTATTCTGCCCGGGATAAATCGACCAATTTGCTTTTGTTCTTCATTCGATTTCTCGCTGCTATGTTAATACTGTATTGAGCTACTAATTATTAGTAGAAAGGCTAAGTATAAGCAATGCTCTTGAAAAAGTCAAGCATTTTTTATATCGCTGCAAAAAAAAGTTGGCTATGAGTAGTTATCATGGATTTCTGGTTCAGCAACCGGGGGCAGGGAATGAGAATAGAGCATTTGCATAGCTTACGTTGGGATTAAATTCGACACAATGGTGCCGTCGCTCAACTGGACGTTTACCGCAATTTCGTTTGAGCGCAGCGTGAAAAGTTTTCGGGAAGGCTTAAGCGATTGTTTTTCTGTGGATTAAAACTTCTGATTTTCGGAATTCACTGGAATCGCATTGTGAGTGCTTCTGAAGGACCTCAATCAATTCATTGTTCACAGGCAGGTGACTGTTCCAATACCCTCTACCCGGGAATCGTAACAGCTATGAAACATATATTAAATTAATGACTTAAAGCTCAATTTTAGTAGCTTCTGCCGATAATAAAGTATGTGTATGTTTATTTGATAAAGTTTTACTGATTTTTTTGGATTGCGTACCCTCCAAATTATGTTACCTTCAAAGTGCGTTTCACGTTCACTGCCCCTTTTCAATTAACCGGAAGAGGGGCATTTTTATTAGCGCGAAAATCAACCGGTTCATTTTTCAATATCATAGCGCCAGGTTTTGAATCCATTCTTCAGAATTTCAACATTTTTAAATCCTTTTTCAACAAGCATCCTTGCGGTCAGAAGACTGGTCGCACCGTTACTGCAATATAATATGACTGGTTTGCCTTTAGGCACGAGATCATTATTTTGATAAATATCACCGGGTGGAATAAATTTCGCCCCGGGAATATGACCTTCACGATATTCCTCGTATGGTCTCAAATCAAAAATTAGCATGTCCCAACCAGAGCTTATTTGAAGCTGAAGTTGGTCCGCTTCGATCTCCAGTCCGGGATGACCTTTCATTCTGGATTTCATGCACCCGAAGCTCATAAAAAGCAGGGAGATTAAACACAAGCACGCCGCGGCGCATATCTTATGATGTGGATTCATAAACGTGTACCCTTTGAATTTAACACGTGATTTTGAGCAATCCTAATAGTAACGGTCATTTGCTTTTAAACGCATACAGATAATAATTCTCCGATGCGCCGAGTAAATAATCGCCCCAGATGATGGGTGATGTACGAACACGACCTTTGGTTTCAAATTTCCACAGTTCTTCGCCGGAATGCAAATCAAACCCATAATAGTGATGATCCGCCGAGCCGATAAATACGATGCCATTTGAAATTGCCGGCGACGTGGTGATAATGCTCTTAGCGCCGGCTTTCCATTTCAAACGACCCGTGAGCGCATTCAGACAATAGACATGATAATCGTTTGAGCCGAATACAATAACATCTGCTGAAGCCGCGCCCGAAGGATAAATTTTGCCACCGGTGGCAAACTTCCACTTGAGCTGACCTGTGCGCAAATCAATAGCATACATCTGGTTATCGAATGAGCCGACATAAACCATATCGTTGGCGATGACCGGGGCAGCATAGATACAGCCGCCGGTGCGGTACTTCCAGACCAGTTTTCCGGTCACCGCGTCGAGAGCATATACTGTGCCATCGTCGCTGCCAACAACCAGGATGCTATCGCAAAGCGCAGGGGAGGAATGAAGCAGTGCCTCGGTGTTGAAGCGCCATGTTTTCGCGCCGGTGTCAAGGCGATAGCGGTCGATATGTTTATAAAGACTCGCCACATATATCCAGTCAGCGGTCACCAGCGGCTCTGATGCGATATCGCCGGCATCAATTTGCCAATCGTATTTGTTGGTCAGCAGATTTAATGAATACAGAGTCTTTTTACGATAGCGCCGGGCAATGATTATGCGCTCGCTGCCATACGCACACGTACATTCGATTGATAATTTTTTATGAAGCCGTTTCTTGCCGCCGTTCATTTCGACAGCGTAGATGCGTCCGTCGATGGTACCGAAATAGAGCATGCTATCGACTGCGATGAGCGCGTTGCCGACGGCGGATGCGGGTTGCTTCACCCAGAGCTTTTCCAGTGGCAACCGGATGGATGAGTGTACCTCCCCGGTACGGGCAGGATTGGCAGCAAAAACCTGCCAATTCATCGTAGTCGCGGGTTTGCGCGGATAAATTTTATAGGTCGCGCATGAAAAAACCGTGAGTAGTCCGAGACAGATCAGGCTATAAAATCTCATTTTATGCTTTTTATGTTTTGGCATACTGTGAAGTGATCCGTTAAATGATTTATTGTTCACATAAAAATGGCTGCAAGTCGAAACAGAACATTGAGGTAAAAAGCGAAATCAAATATTTAGTGGCTGAACAAAAAGTCCATATTTCTTCACCCTGAGCGGAGTCGAAGGGTGATAACTCATTGTTTTTAAGTCATGCTTCGACTGCGTTCAGCATGAAGATGCTAATTTTCATTCAAACACTATTTAGAGTCTTTCGGTTTTTGTCATTCCCGAGATCCGTTGATCGGGAATCCATTGTTCAGATGGTCTAGTGGATGCCCGATAGGCTTGTCCCCGAATGTTTTTATCGGGGAAGCATTCGGGCATGACAGAACTGGTTTAGCTTTTTTTAATTTTGAATTGATATTTAAAAGTCACTTCTTTTCGGACGGACTCTATTTAGTGTCTGTCCGAAAAAGCCTGTTTTTTGAAAATTATTTTAAAATAAAAAATTGTCCGTCCGCCTTTGTCATGCCCGAATGCTTTTATCAGGCATCCAGATGACTCTTAATACAGTGGATTCCCGCTTAAAACATGCGGGAATGACAGAAACCGACAGACACTATTTAGAAGAAAATCAACCTTCACCATTCACAACCTTCTCCCAGGGCATCATACCGTTTTTATCTAAAATATCGTAAATGAGTTGGCTATCAGGCGGTTTGGCTGTGGACATTTCGAAGCATCGCAGGCATTCATCCGCTTTGCCCGCCAGTTTCGTTCGATCGCGAGCATAGAGCAGCGCCAGAATTTCACCGCGTTGTACACGGTCGCCATGCTTCTTTTGGAGTATGATTCCGGCGGTGTAATCAATCGCATCTTCCTTTTTGATCCTGCCAGCACCGAGAGACATCGCCAGTTGCCCGATGCCGAGCGCATCGACTCGTGCGATGTAGCCGTCCCGGTCGGATTTCACAGCTAGTGAATGGGCTTCATCGGGATACAATTCCGGATTATGGATAACCCGTGTCTCGCCGCCCTGGAGTCTCACGATTTCCAGAAATTTGTCGAATGCCGCACCCGAGGCTATGCACGTCTTCAGCAGATGAATGCCTTCTTCGATACGCTCGATTTTGTTCGCCAGCATCAACATCAGCGCGCCGAGTGAGTATGTTATCTGCATCAAATCGGCAGGTCCTTGATTTTTTAAACACGCAATGGCTTCTTTGGTTTCCAGCCAATTTCCGACGGTGTATCCCAGCGGTTCGTCCATTGATGTTACCAGCGCAACCGTCTTTACGCCATTGTGCTCACCGATAGCGATCAGGTATTCCGCGAGTTGCTTTGCTTCGGCATAGCAGTTGAAAAACGCGCCGCGTCCGGTTTTCACATCCAGCACCAGGGAATCGATTCCTTCTGCTATTTTTTTGCTCATGATGCTGGCAGTAACCAGCGGCAGGGATTTGACCGTGGATGTGGCATCGCGCAGCGCGTAGATTTTTTTATCAGCCGGAACAATCGTATCTGTTTGACCGATGAGCGCCGCACCAATTTGTGCCAGGTTTTGCTTGAAAACCGGTACGGTGAGCCGCGTGTTAAAGCCGGGGATTGCTTCCAGTTTATCGAGCGTACCACCGCTGTGCGCAAGTTGTCTGCCGGAGATCATGGGCACGTTGAGCCCGGCTGCTGCGACCATTGGCGCCAGAACGATCGATACTTTATCGCCCACGCCGCCGGTGCTATGTTTGTCGACTTTCGGACCGGGAATGGCGGTCAGATCGATGCGTTCACCGGATTCAATCATCGCGTTGGTTAACCAGGCGGTTTCATCGAATGTCATACCCCGGAGATAAATCGCCATAAGCAATGCTGCCATTTGATAATCTGCCAGACTGCCGCAGACATATTCATCGATAATATATTTTATTTCTTCGCCAGTGAGTTCGAGTCCGTCGCGTTTTTTTTCAATGATTTGGCGTGGATTCATAGGGTTTGCTTTTAATAGCGTAATTTGTATAATTTAAATTATCCTTACTGCTTTTTGAGAATCTCGGTCTATCGTTGAAAAAAATTAGTATTTGAAAGCCTTTTATAGTTCATATTTTAAAAAATTTAAATAATTTTTTGTACCAATTGGACCATTTCCATCGATAAAAATTCCTTTTTGCGCGAATAATTTTTCAGGAGTAGTCTTAATGTCACCGACGTGTATAATTCTGGCTGGTCTTAAATGCTCTTCCATTTCCGCCACTGGCAAATCATTACCGTGGTGTACGAATTCATCACCAAAGTAAATCATATTTTTTGGATTAAGTTTTCTTTTTCCAGTAATTAATTCGATAATTGCTTTGCGCTTATCAACACCCTCTAATTGAATGTCGATAGTAGTTTTGCCCCCGAATAATACAGAAAATAATTTTCCATCAATGTTTTTTGATAATCGATCTTTAATAATAGATAAAAATTCTTGTCGATATTTATTAATTTTAAATGGCTTGAGAGCTATTTGCGAAATGAAATCTATGCCTCCTCTCTTTTCAATTTCCGGTTTTGCGAGATCCTTGTATTCTTTTTCATAATTAAATAAATTGATTAACTCATCTCTGATGATCTCAGCATCTTTATTTGAGTATGGTCCCCGAATTCTCAATATTAATGCGTGCGGTGAACGATATTTATCCATTATTTGGTGGACTGATTGAATATCGAGGCTATTTATAATTTGGTCTATCTTTTCAGCAAGACGATCAAATTCATTTGCATAAACACTTGGTTTTATAGGGTAAATTATCAGATCAACATATTTAATCCGTCCTTCCGGGGTGATAACGCGATCTAATTCACGAATACTCGGACAGCTTAGTGCTCCATGCATATCTAATTTAAGATATTGATCTAAAGCTGTATTGAATTCAGAGAAAATGAAATCGACTTGCTGTTTCGTAATTCGGTTCTCATTTGAATACTGCAGAATTTCATCATAATCGCTAATTTGCTTATCGAATTCAAATAATCGCGAGCCACCATCAGAAAAACAAGTTACGGACGCGGATAAGTCTCTGTCGATCACAGGGCGAAGGACTTTACGCTTTTGAATGTGGTAGTCATTTCCTGTAATGAAGACTATGTGAAAATCCTTATTAACGAATAATTCGAATATATCCAATATTTCATTCTTGTTACTATCAGATAGCTTCTCTCCTTCGTTCAATAAAGCTCCATCGATATCGAGTATTAAGACTCTTTGATCTGAAAGTTTCGCAGGCAAATTTATTGCTTCTGACTTTTGGAAGGCTGACTTTCTTGAATCGAAATTATCCGGTGTAGATTTTATCTCTTCTTGCTTTGGAATGTTTTCAAATTTCTTCATTGCAATCCTTATTTTTTCAACCATGTCGACTAATACTTCATTCTGTCGCGGTTTCGGTAATTTCGATAAAGCTACGCTGTTAACCGCTTGAAATTGATTTATATTAGCTTCAAATTTGAAACTACTAGGCTTCAGAAGAAGTGGAAAAATACGAATTCCAATGTTTTCAGATGCTTTTTTCAGCAGCGGCGGTAATTCATTTTTTGAAATAAAATCTGATGCAATAAAATCCTCGCTGATTAACAAAAGAGCTGCGTTTGCTGATGCAATGGAATTTTTGATTTCGTCTCGCCAGTTCGAACCAGGCTTGATTTTAGTATCATCCCAGAAATCAAAATCATAATTTCGCTCTAATCGATTAAGGTAAATACGTATCTCTCCAAGCCAGTCTTTATCCTTATGACTGTAGCTAATGAATACTCTCTGTTTCGAAATATCATGCATTTTAATCTCCTTAGTAGTTTTTATGAAAGGAGCTTAACTCTATTCAATTTAAAATGCTTATGATAAGGTTCAATTGCAAATACTGTTATCATGTCATTAGGCTAAAAGAAAAAAATTAATTCCCGATCTCTCTATGATTACTTTTAAAAGCATGTAGAGAAGACAGCCTTCCCTTAGCTTAATATCAATAGGCAATGTTTGATAATTTAAGTAAATAAGATATTCCTTAATGTATATTTTACCATTTAATCAATGCCGAAGCCCATGTAAATCCGGAACCGAATGCAACCAGCACAATGTTATCGCCCTGTTTGACTTTTCCTTCAGCGACCGCTTCTGCCAGTGCAATCGGAATTGATGCGGCGGTCGTATTTCCATATTTGTGGATATTGCTGTATACCCGCTCCAGCGTGAGCCCGAAGCGCTGCGCCACCGCCTCTGTGATGCGGACATTGGCTTGATGCGGAATGATCAATCTCACCGATTGTATATCAACATTATTGGTTTTCAATGCTTCTTCGATCGCCTCGCAGAAACGAACCACGGCGTGCTTGAAAACAGCCCTTCCGTTCATATAGGCATTCAATTCACCGCTATCGAGCATCTCCGGCGTGACGCGTGGATGCCTGATTGAACCGGGGTGCTCTCCCATCAATTCCCTGGCGTATTTACCATCGGCATGCAGATGGGTGGATAATATCCCGCCATTCCCGGATTCATCCGCTTCGACCACGACCGCACCGGCGCCATCGCCAAAAAGTACCGAAATATCCCTGCCCCGCGTCGACATTTCAAGCGCATTGGAATGAACTTCTGCCCCAACCACCAGAATCTTATTATACATTCCGGTTTTTATATATTGATCCGCAATCGATAGCGCGTATATGAAACCCGTACATTGCGTTCGGACATCGAGTGCGCCAATCTTTTTTAGTCCCAATTTTGTTTGAAGCAAACAGGCAGAGCCGGGAAAACAATAATCGGGACTGAGCGTTGCCAATATGATAAAATCCAGTTCTTCTGCTGCGGTTCCTGCATTTTTCAGGGCATTTTTCGAAGCTTCAAGCGCGAGATCAGATGTCCCGACACCCGGTTCCACAAATCGTCTCTCGACGATTCCGGTGCGTTCACGAATCCATTGATCACTGGTATCCATCAGTTTTTCCAAGTCAAAATTGGTGACAACTTTTTCAGGGACATAGAAACCGGTTCCGATAATCCGCGATCTTGGCGTCATGAGTACCTCCGGATGATGATGAGATTATAGTTTGTGCTATTGGACTGATTAATTACAGGTTAACGCACCCATATTTTTTATGTTATAGTATAATGAATTAGCTTGTCAAAATCAAGTAAAAAGAAGTAATTCAATAAGTTCCATAACTTTTCAATGCCAGCTTTTAATTGTTGCCAGAATTTTATTTCAAAATCCAGGAATGATACGCAAAAGGGAGCCAATATCGCATGAACCGCTTGTGTCCTTTTAAATCAGGTCTGATTTCAATTTTGAATGCTGAAGCAAGGTCAAATCCGAAATTGAAGAAGAAATTGCACCGCATGAAAGAATCAAATTATAAGGCATCATAATTGCAATCTGTTAAAGGAACAACTAATCATACGCATGCGTTAATATCATAATCATCTTTAGCCGACAGAACCCATTCATAAGCGGATGCTTGCTGGGATATAACAGGAGTTTCGCATGAATCGTCATATATGTATTTTTTTATTATTAGCGCTACACTTATTTTTTATCGGGGACCTGATATCACAGACCGATACCGGCTCCTCGGCGTTCATCATCGGTCGTTTGAAATATAGCGGTGGCGGCGATTGGTACAACGATCCATCTACAATACCCAATTTGTTGGCGTTTTTAGGGAGCCAGACAAATATCTATGTGGGCGCTGATGAAAAAAAAATCCAGATAATGGATGAAGACCTTTTCTCTATTCCTGTGCTGTTTCTCACCGGTCACGGGAAGATCCATTTTTCGGAGGAAGAAGCGGCGCGTCTTCGGAAATATCTCCTCAACGGCGGATTTTTATATGCTGATGACGATTATGGCATGGATAGATATTTTCGCCAACAAATGAAAAATGTATTTCCCGACAAGCAACTCATTGAATTGCCTGCTTCGCATCCGATTTACCGTTGTCATTTCAATTTTCCGAATGGCTTGCCCAAAATTCATGAACACGATCCCGGACCAGGATTTGGGTATGGAATTTTTCATGAGGGGCGAATGATAGTATATTATACATTTAATACCAACATATCGGATGGTTGGGTCGATCAGCAGGTGCATGGCGATCCCCCGGAAGTGCGCGAACAGGCGCTCCGGATGGGCACAAATATTATGGTATATGCGCTTACTAGATAATGCAGAATTATTAGAGATTTAACTGGATTGATAATTATGGCAGGCAATGAACATCCGGGTGGCCTCTATACGGATATCCTGGAAAAATTAAATCGTTTACGTATTAAGCTCAAAACCTTCGATTTCATCAATCAACTCCTCCTGTGTTGTGTGGTGCTATTGCTGGTTACTTTTGTATTTTCGACAGTTGAAATCATATTCCGAATAGGTATTGCCGAACGCATAATCATAGCCGGACTCGGGTTCCTTTCGTTTATTGCGGTGGTATCATTTTTTGTATTGCGCCCGTTATACGGATTTTTCTTCCAGCGTCAGTCGCCTGATGATGATACGCTGGCGTTGCGCGTCGGGCAAAAATTCCCCCACATCAAAGATAAACTGATTAATTCTCTCCAGGTATTTAAAAAGCACCAGCAAAATCCCGAAGGCTACTCGCCGGCATTAATTGACGCCTCGCTGTATGAAATTGTCAAGGATATTCGAAATGTCAATTTCGATGAAGTGATTGAATATAAGCCGATTAAGCGGCAACTGCGTCGTTTCGGTTTGGTGATCGGAATGTGGCTTATTATCGGATTGCTTTTTTTCCAGCCTTATCAGGCAGCGGGCGTTCGGCTGCTGCATCCGTTTACGGATTATCAGAATGGATTGAGCTATAAATTTACAATTCTACCCGGCAATATTGAGATCATCAAAGGTGAAAATATCAATTTGTCCGCTCGAATCGAAGGCGAAGAATACATCGGTGAAGCGCGCCTGGTCTATACGAATCTGACCAGCCAGAATCGCATCGAACGTAAATTAACGGCTTCACAGGGCGGCAGGTTTTCTTATACGATTGAAAGCGTGAAAGACTCGCTCGAATATTTTTTCATAGTGGGCGACATATCGAGTCCGAAACACCGTGTTTCAGTGCTTGAATTGCCAATGGTTCGCAATTTACAAATCAAGCTGACATATCCGTCTTACACGCAGATGCCGGCGCAGTTTCTCGATGAAAATATCGGGGATTTTGCAGCGTTGAAGGGCACGCAAATCCAGATGAAAATCAGGATGAATAAACCGGTCGCAAACGTAAATGTTGTCTTCGATGACAGCTCGCAAGTGCCAATGAAAATAACCGAAAATGAAGCCCTTGCTACCTGGACGCTGAAGCGCAGCGGACAATATTTCTTCGGACTTGTCGATAAACAGGGCAATCGCAATGAAAATCCCATTGAATACCGGATGGACATAATCGAAGACCAGTATCCTGCGGTAAAAATTACCATCCCCGCTACGGATGTGGATTTGGGCGATGATATGCAACTCTTTCTCGTCGCCGAAGCCCAGGATGACTTCGGTTTTTTGTCTGCGCGGCTCAATTATCGAATTTATAAAACCACATTGCAAACGCCGGGTGATTCTCAGTCGGTTCAGCTTACATTGCCTCAGAATCAGCAGGAATCGATCACCATTGAATATCAATGGAACCTTTCCGGATTGGGGCTTTTGCCGTCAGATTATGCAAGCTATAATATTGAAGTGTTTGACAACGATATCGTATCGGGTCCCAAATCTTCGCGCAGCCTGACATACACCGTACGTTTCCCCTCCATGTTCGAAATGTATTCGGAGTTGAATAAGCAGCAGCAAGAAACTTCTGAAGACTTCGAGAAAATGTATCAGCAAAGCAAAGAATTGAAGGAAAAGTTAAGCAATATTGTCGAGGAAATGAAAAAGGATCCGCAGCTCAATTGGGAGGAGCGAAAGAACATCGAGGAAGCACTTGAATCCCAGAAAGATGCACAGGAAAAGCTGCAAGATATTGAAAATAAGCTCGATGAAATTGTGAAGCGTGCTGAAAAAAATGATCTCCTGGCTCTGGAAACGCTGGAAAAATACAAGGAACTGCAGGAACTATTCAAGGAACTGGCACCTCCTGAGCTTAAAAAAGCAATGGATGAATTGAACCGGGCGCTGGAAAATATGGACCCGAACCAGTTGCAGCAGGCGGTTCAAAAATTCAATATGTCGCAAGAAGATTTTTTGAAAAGCATCGAACGCACCTTGACCATGCTCAAGCGATTGCAAATTGAACAGCGCTTTGATGAAGCTATAAAAAAAGCCGAAGAACTGGCGCGGCAGCAGAATGAATTAAATAAACAATCTCAGGATGCCTCGCAAAAAGAGGCACAGGACCTGGCAAAACAACAGCAGGATTTGCAAAAGGATGCTGAGACACTGCAAAAAGACATCGATGAATTAAAAAATAGAATGGCGCAATTTCCGGATATGCCACTCGATAAAATGCAGTCCACTTCAGAAATTATGCGGCAGCAACAAATTGCAGAAAATATGCAGTTCGCCAGTCAGAAATTGCAGCAGGGAGAGATGAAAAGCGCTAATCGCGCCGGAAAAATGGCAGAGAATTCTCTCATGGAACTGGTTGAGGCGCTCAAGAGCACGAAGCAGCAAATGGACGCCAGCCAAAAGCAGCAGGTGATGCAGGCGCTTCAAAGATTGACGCGCGACTTGCTCAGCCTTTCGATGGAACAAGAGAGCCTGATGGGCAAAGCTGATAATTTACACCAAAATAGCAACCAGTATAATAAACTGGCAGAAAAGCAGCAGAATTTACTAGGCGGGCTTGAGCGAACCGCTGAAAACCTGATGTCGCTTTCACAGAAAACATTCTTCGTCACACCTGAAATCGGTAAGGCGATTGGCAAATCCTATAATCAGATGCAAAAATCGCTCGAAAACCTGGAAGAGCGCCGAGGAACCAATGCAACGCAATCTCAAGGCATGGCGATGGTTGCCCTGAACGAGGCGGTTAAGCAGATGCGCGATTCAATGCAAAACCTGTCCGGGGCATCGTCAGCGATGGGCATGGAGCAATTCATGCAGCAATTGCAGTCCATGGCAGGGCGTCAGCAAGGCATTAATCAGCAAACGATGCAACTTGGCGCCCAGGGTCAACTGTCGATGCAGCAGCAGGCGGCGATGGCACGTCTGGCAGCGGAACAGCAGGCGCTTAGGAAATCTTTGGAGCAATTGCAAGGCGAAATGGGCAATCGATCGGAAATTCTCGGGCGTCTCGATGAAGTTGCCAAAGATATGAGTGATGTGGCGAAGCAGTTGGCGCGCAACCAGGTCGACCGCAGAACTATCCAGCGCCAGCAACGTATTTTATCACGGCTGTTGGATGCATCGCGCTCTATGCGCCAGGAAGATTTCAGCCGACAACGCAAAGCGGAAACCGCAAAACAGTATTTGCCCAGAACCGATGTGAAATTGCCCGCCAACATGGGTGAATTGAAAAAAAAGCTGCATGAGGATTTGCTGCAAGCATTGAAAGAAGGTTACTCCAGAGATTACAGGGAATTAATAAAGCTATATTTTGAAGCACTTAGCAGGAATACGAATGATGATGCCTCCGAAACAAATTAAACTTATGTTCCTCTTTTTGGCGTTCATTGCGATGCAAGCGACAGCGCCAGCGCAACCGAAACCAGAGCTCGAAAGCCAACTGACGCTTGCCAATCAGTATGAGAAACTCAAAGATTTTGAGCAGGCGCTCAGTATTTATAACAACGTTTATCTTAAAAATCCTGCGGACGAACCGGCATTCGATGGCATCAAACGCTGCCTGTCCAGATTGAAACGCTATGATGAAGCCATTCAATTGATCAAAAGCCGTCTGAAACAGAAATATTCTATCAGGGATCACACCGACCTCGGAACGTTTTATTTCGATAAAGGGGATGAACGCGAAGCGCAGCGCATTTGGAAAGGCGTGATTCAGCAAAATGCCAAAGATGCGTTTGCATACCGGGCGGTCGCGAATGCCATGGTCGCATCGAAGCTATTCGCTGAAGCGATTGATGTGTTTAAGCTTGCCAGGGAAAACGTAAAATCATCGGAAGATTTTATGCTGGAATTGGCGCATTTATACACGATTCAATCGGATTTTCAGCATGCGGTCAGGGAGTATCTAAGCTATCTGAAACAGAATCCGAAACAATACAGCTATGTTGAACGGGCGATACTCGGATTCACCGATGATTCGGATGTCGTCGAAACATGCCTCGATGAAATAAATAAACAACTGAGCCGCGAATCGGAAGATACCAATCTTCGGCAGTTGCTTGCAGGGATTTATATGAAATTGGAACGTTTCGACGACGCCCTGCGGGAATATAAACGCATGGATGATGTTCAGCGAGGGAATGAAGCGAAGACCAATCACGGCAGAAATTTGATGGCATTCGGAAATCGTGCGCTTCAAGACGGGGCTTATTCCCATGCTCACCAGGCATTTTCAATCATCCTGGAAAAATATCCTGACTCACGCTATAAATC
>JAFGMA010000264.1 GCA_016927835.1 Candidatus Zhuqueibacterota bacterium
AGTTACATTTTTAATTAAACATAATTATGTTAATTTATTAAATAAAATTGACAGAGAAAAGTGCGGCATCTTATCCTTGAATGAAGAACACATCAATCGCTTTGGACTGCCAGCGAAAAAAGTGTTGGATACGGTCAGGCGGTTGGAATTTAACCTGGTTATCGATTTGAATTACGACTTCAATATAACAAGTACCTATATTTGTTATATTAGTGGTGCTAATCTGAGAATTTGCTTGTGGAATAAAAAACGGGATCCATTTTTTAATTTTCAGATCACCACAAAGTCGGACGAAAACATTGAGAGCAAATACCGAAGTTTTCTGAAATATCTGACGATAAACGTAAAATCCGATGCTATTGAATCCGCGAAATAAGAGAACAAGCTTGCTGATGTACTGGAGGCGGGATCTGGGAAGTTGTTTATACGTAATCAGCAACTAATTATTTTCAATCACCTGGAAGACTTCATACGATCAGATCGCTTTGTCCCACCTCCTGAATCATCCCTTAATCCTGCAAAAAAGGAAATTACCAGTTACCTGTGGGAGATGATTTTTACTAAGCTGTTCTAATCAGAATCCGCATCTAGCAAATACTACTTGAAACGTACTGGAAGGATAGCATCATGGTTAATAACATCGAGACGTTGAAAGATCAGCTTGCCAGTCTGCAGAAAAAATACAAAGAAGTCGAAAATATCAACAGAAACCTCAACGAACGTCTCCTCGAGCTTTATTCGCTTTATAAAATCAGTTTGACTTTGAGTATGACATTTGATTTCAATGAAATCATGAAATCAATTAAGGACTTGTTCAAATCAAAATTCAAGGTTCAGCAATACTCGATTATGCTTCTCGACCGAGCTTTTGAATATATTACAATTGAAACCGCATTTGGCATTCCGAAATCATCAATCAATCAAAAGCCATATAAATTCGGTGAGGATATTTTTGGCACTGTCGTAGAAACGGGCGTACATATATATGTTCCGGATATGGAAAAACAATCCGCTTATTCCTATCACGCCGGCGATCGTAAAAATCAGGGTTCATTTCTGTGCTTGCCGCTAATCCCCGAAAATAATCAGCCGATAGGAGTCCTGAATTTAAAGCGCAATAAAATTAACGGATTCACCAAAAGCGAATTAACCTTGCTGCAAAAAATTGCACGACAAATTGCTAAAGTGATTGATAAAACTCTTCTATTTCAACAGACCAAAGAGCTATCAATCACCGATGAATTGACGAAAGTTTACAACAGACGATATTTCAACCAGCGTTTTGAACGCGAGGTGATGCGTGCCTTGCGATATCGCCGCCCCTTAACAATCGCAATGCTCGATATCGATCATTTTAAATTATACAATGATGCCCATGGTCATTTGATGGGAGATGAAGTCATAAAAAAAGTGGCACATACGCTTGATTCAATAATCCGCAAAGCCGATATTCTGGCGCGGTACGGCGGCGAAGAATTTGTTCTAATCCTTCCGGAAATTACCAAGCAAAGGGGAATGCAGGCAGCGGAAAAGTTTCGTAAGATTATTGAAGATATGCATTTCGAAAAAGAAGAAACTCAACCCGGGGGTAAATTAACTGTCTCTCTCGGCATCGCCACCTTGCCTGATGACACGACAGACGCAAATACGTTGCTGGAACTCGCGGATAAAGCACTATATGCTGCGAAGAAAAACGGAAGAAATCAGGTGTCACATTCGACGGCTTCGGAAAAATCACCCGGTATGTCTTCAAAAATTCATAAATTGAGACCACAAGCCCAACAGCCGATGCCTAATGTAGAGGTGAATGAATTTTTAGTGGCAAATGCATGAGCTACGCAAAGCATGCAATTCAGATCGATGGGTGTTCGGGAGGCTCTTTGCCATTGAAGAAAATTTCAACAACAGTCCCTGTACCTTTCTCGCTTTGAATTGAAATCCTCCCCTGATAGTGCTTTACAATTCCGTGGACAATCGCCAATCCCAAGCCTGCGCCATGCCTTTTGCCGGAACAGGGTTTATACTGAAAGTATTTTCTGAATATTTTTGAAATGAATTTCTGCGGAATCCCAACACCTGTATCTGCTACCTTAATGACCATTGAGTTCCCGATAAAAATAATTTCTGCAATAACGGTTGAATGCGGATTTGAAAACTTAATCGCATTGTCCAGCAACTCTGAGAGTACATATTCAAAGTGCCTGCATTTAATAGGAAGGCTGGTTTGCTCTCCTTTGATTTCAAAACAGAGCTGAATTTGGTTTTTTTTCGAGGCAGCAGAATATCGGCTCTTAATTCGTTGCAAACATCCTCGCCAGTCGACTATGTGATCATTGCTATGTAATTTATCTGTTCTCAATTCCTGCTGGATTGGAAGCTGTTCCCGATTTATTTTCTTTCGAATCATATTGGCAAATTATCCCGACGAGTACGGAAGATGCATTGAGCAACGCCTATCAAATGCTCGCGCGTAGATCTGTTGCATTTTATCAATCTAATAGAATTATCGGTAATAAAATTGTTTACTAAAGCTGAATCGCTTTTGTTCAATCGAAGCGGCGCAGATTACTCAATAAATTCGTTTAGTGGTTGGTCCTGTAATTCAAATTGAAGAAGGGAATTGGATTGCTTTCGGTCGAGGAATGCTGATTACAGGAGTTCTTGAAGGATCAAACCGGATCTCGTGCAACCCGTCCGGATTTGATTGCGCCCAGAATGAAGCAGGTACGTCATTCTGAGCGCAGTTCGTTTACAGGTCTATGCTCATTGTAGTAGAAGCATTTTCCTGGTTATGCATGTTTCTTCGGTCACAAGCTTATAAAAATAGATTCCCGACGGCAGTTTCATTTGATTCTCATTTGTCCCATTCCAAAAAATTGAATAATAGCCCGGAGCGCGCTCGCCATCGGCAAGTGTAATAAGCTCCTGACCAATATAATTATATATTTTGAGCATGACTACAGTTCGGCGAGGAATTTGATATTTAATGACTGTGCCGGAATTAAATGGATTTGGGTAATTTTGAGCAAGTGTCATCGTCTGTGGCAAAAGGTTGGTTGCGTCGTTTTCATGCTTGATATCCGGCTCCGGCTTTAGCAGTCCGCCATCATTTACATAAAAAATGACTTTGTCAATATACAGTGCTTGCCTCCAAACATGATTCGAATAATATATTGAAAGGTAGTGGTCACCCGGGACAATAACGGTCAGTTGAAATTGATACTCTTTCAGCACGGGACTGTCAATCGCAGCCATCGCAATCGGGCGCCCATCAACATAAACCGTAATCCGGGGCCAGGAACCTTCGGAGGAATCTCCCCGCGCTATGATGCTGACGGGATAGGATTGGCGTTCAAGAAAAAGCTGGTGAACCATTAAACCACCGCTGTCGAATTTCCAGCAATCATCCACCTGACGCCCGGGCGCATAGCTCACCATGTTTTCTGCTTCAAATACGTACTGCATTCGACTTCCCGACGATTGTATGGGTTCAATGATAATTTTATCCAGCAGTAAATTTCGATCATCATCTACATTCCACCAGTCATTCAGGTACTGCAAATCAAGTCGATGATCGCCTGTGGGAACTTGAGCCACGAATGTGTATGGTTTCCATTGAGTGCTGGCGATTTCACATGTCCCGACAAACACGGTATCGAGTTTTACTTTTAGCCAGGGAGCGATATTATTCCCAATATCAGCCCTGGCGATGATGGTGAATCTCCAAAAAGTATGGATTCCGAAATGCGTAACTTCATATATCGGATAATCTTGATGTGTCAGAATCCAGCCACTATCACATGGCGTTCCGTGAAATCGGTTCTGCATCTCTTCCGCTTCGATCACGATACGTACAGGTGGATCAGGATTCTGGTACACGTAAATTTGATGTGGTTCATCCTTCGTGCCGTGTGTGCTGGTGATACCCATGTCATCGGTGGCGGAAAGAAAGTAATCTACTCCATCGAAGGTAACAAACGGAACCGGGATCTTTGCCGCATAAGCTATCTGGTTTGTATGCGTCATATCGACCGCATTGTAAAGCAATGTGCCGGTTTTTCGAAAATTCAATTGGACTGAGGTTAAATAATTTGTCGTATCAAACGCCTCACAGTGGATATTTATGTCAAAACCAACCATTGCCGAATCTACCGAATTATGAATGATCGCTGGCGGG
>JAFGMA010000265.1 GCA_016927835.1 Candidatus Zhuqueibacterota bacterium
CATCGAGGACAAGCGAAAAGCGATTGGTTACGATAAGTCGTTTCCGATTCAAATTATGAGCACGCCCGGAACCGGTGAACAGTCGATTGCTTTGTACAATTTCGTCGTCGAAGAGATGAAATTTCCAGCCGATAGCGTGACAATCATCTTCACGAAAGGCTCCGACTCATCAGCCACGAAAAAAAACGCCGCTGTGATCGAGCAATTGATAGCCTGTGGCGTCGACACAACGCACCGACCGAAGCGAATCGGAATTGACCTTGATCCGGATTACACTCTCTCCAACGATCAAACCGTGTTTTTGATTACGCGTCGGGGCAAATCAGCGAAATCGCTGCCGTATTGGCGACTAATCGTTGAAAAAGCAGACCAGGTTGTCAAGAGCATCGAAGGAGATGAAGATATCGACAAGATCACCTGGGATTGGAATGATAACTATGGCAACTTGATCGGCGAGGGCACCTATTTTTATTATCTGCAATGGCGTGACAATAAAAGCAGCGATTGGAAACCTGATGAGCCCCGGAAAAAACCCATTTTTGTTGACAAGCGGGAAGTTTCCTGGCGGCTGTTCTTAACCAAAGACGGACACGTGAAATATATCCAGGACAAGGATGAAGAAGCACCGGTACTCGAACCGGTAAAAATTGAAATACTCGTTGACAAAAACAAAGAGAAAGCGGGAACTGAGAAAAAGAAGGGCAATGACTGATTGCGGGATGCCGGGCACCACGTTTGGATTACTGAAAGTGTTTTCAGAATGGCAATTTGATAGAACTGCTCATTGGTAGACCCGAATTGAGTTATTCCTTTATCAGAGCGTCAGACTTCTGTAAAATAGAACCAAAGCCAGTTCATCCTTCGACTCCGCTCAGGATGAAGGTTCGCTTATTCGATTTGATAATTATTGCGCTTAGAAATTCATGGTGAGCGGAGCGGTCCGCCGCTGCGGTCGAACCATGAAAAATTCCGAAAAATTGCTATTTTGCAGATCTCTAAGCGCATCTTTGGGGAGCATAGAATTGAAACCGAGTTGAGGGTCACCACAATTACAGCTTAATTAAGCGATACTTTCGCACCTGAAATCAAAAAAACCGGAAATTCTGAAGCAAGAATCGACATAAATTTAGCCCACGTTTATTGGCATTGAGGATGCGTTGTGACCCTGCGAAAACGGTTGAGCGATATGATTCTGCAATCAATAGAATGATGAAAAAATCCGAGATTCGTTCGGATTGCGCAACTAACCTACAATGGATTCATTCGTATAACAATCCATAATATTGTAGGTTTTGGTTTATACAGCTTAAATTGAAGCAACTCTTTTTAATAAAAAGATATTTGATCGGGCTTCAACACAAATCTTGCTGATATGGATTATCCGGGGAATTCTGCAAAACTCCGGCTGCGATTTATGAACGATGACTGCCGGGAAAATGCAAGGAAAAGCGGAATTACCGCATAAACGGAATACGGGTTACTATTAACTCTTAACTATACGACAACTTAGGAGGCGGGAAATGTTTGTACGGCGAATGCCAGCTTTTTTTCTGGTATGCATCATGATCATGCTATTAGCTTCGGTTAGACCGGGTGATATGTATGCCCAGTCCACTTCGGAAGACACACAGGCTGAAGGTGTGCAATCAATCGAGACACCGGAGGTCAATCCAACGCCTGAAGAAAGGAAACAGGAAAAAGGTAAACAAGGACAGGGAAAAGGTGACCAAGATGATGCCGGTTTGGATCAAGAAAAATTGATGAAACTTGTCAGGGATAGCGGTATGATCGGTGTCCTGACGATTCTCATTTTGGCTGTGGGACTGTTATACGTCATTATGACACGGTTCAGGCTGTCTGAAGATATTCAGAATTCCCAATGGGTACTCGATAAGGTGAACGAGATACCATTCAATAAAACTGAAAAATTGAAGCCTTTGACTAAATTTATAGCCGGACTCAAGGACAAATATCTCAAGTATAAAGACTCCCTGAAAAATGCAGGACTTCTCTATCTCATCAAGGAAAATTTCCTCGACCTCGGTAGAATGATCATTTATTATGGAAAACGAATTACCGGAAAACGCGCTACGAGCGGGAATCCTGAAGATATCGCGGTGAAAACAACCGTATTCGAGCTGCTTTTTAAATTATACCAGGTTTTTGATGCCACAAAGGATACCGAAAGTTTCAATTCAGAGCTATCCAATTTCGTTCAGGCACAAAAGGACAAATTCAATCCGTTTCAGACAGTGATGGCTTACCTGTCCGATACAGCCGGGGCACTGGGACTACTTGGTACCGTTTGGGGTATGTTTATCACATTCCATCGCGGTACGATGGATCAACAGGAAATTATCAGCGGTATGGGTATCGCGCTTTCCACGACGATTATCGGGTTGGTCGTCAGTCTGATATTGAATACGTTCACCACAGGGGTGAGCAATAAATTCGATAACCGTCTCGACGCTATTTCCACCATGGCAAATGAGCTCCAGGTTAATCTTCTGAATCTTGGTTTGGCAAAATCTGGGGCTGGCAAAAGTGGTGAAAAGGAAGGGGAAAAAGAGACAGACAGCGGCGAAGAGCAAACCCAACCGGAAATGGAGAAAGCGCCTGAAGAAGAACCATCGGATGCATATTTTCCGGATATTATCGAAGTTCGAAGCGGCGCAGATCAAGAAAAACCGGTTGCGTCTGTGTTGGATCCGATCGAAGTCCAAATCAGGTCAAAAGACCAGGTGCCGGTTCCGAAAGCAAAAGTTATTTTCACAGTTTCCGATGGAGGCGGCGTGCTCGATGGTGGACGCACCAGACAGGAAGTCGAAACAGACTTCTCTGGTCTGGCAAAGGTGAAATGGACATTGGGAGAGCAGAGCGGCGAAAAATACCTGACGATTACTGCGGAGAATTATTCCGGCGAAGATGTGAAAATCAAAGCCATCGCCCTGCCCGGGCAGGCGGAAAAAATAACTTTGGTGTCAGGCAAATTCCAAAATGGTATTCCAAACCAGGAATTGGAAAAACCGCTGTCAGTGCGCATTGTTGACAGATTCAAGAATCCTATTGAAAATATAGCGGTCAATTTCAAGATGGTTGAAGGCAGTGGTGTTTTTATTGAAAAAGCCAACTGCGTCGTTGACAGACACAATGGCTCTTGTACAGTTTCGACAAATAAAACCGGAATCGCAGAAGCCAATTTTACGCTGGGGAAAGAGCAAGGTGTATACAAAATTGTAGCGGATACACCCGGGCTTCAGGAAAAAATCGAATTCCAGGCTTTCGCGAATTACGATTAATTGGGGAGGATTAAAATTTGAAGCAAGATCAAAAGAAGGGCGGACTCATCGTCCGATTGATTGATATTGTGCTCATCCTCCTTTTCGGATTTATTTCTATCAGTTCGTTGGATACCAAAAGCGATGTCAGATTATCTGAGACAACTGATATACCGCAGACGAATATTGATGAAGAGGAAATTCTGGTTATTGCCATTCCGGCTGAAGATATGTTTCGAATTGAAAGCGTTGAAAAAGAAACCAAGCAGGTTGGCACATCGGTCAAGGGATTAAAAAATATTAAAAAAATTATTTTGCAGAAGAATGCACAGTATCAAAAAATCGGTAAAAAAATGAAAGTCCGCATCCGCGCCAATTGGTATCTTCCAATCAAATACGCGATGGATTTGGCGTTGTTTTGCGATGCTGATAGCATAGAAAAATCAATCGATGTTCGCATTGTGCCCAAGAAAAAGTAAGATTGAATCACAGGGATTCAAAACCTTTTTGTAACCTGTCCGAACAGCAGCTTTGAAATTCAAGTCATCACCGCTTGATTTTGCGGCGATTTAAATGGGAGGTTTAAGATACGATGAGAGGCGGAATGATCGTTCGCCTGATTGATGTTGTATTTATCCTGCTATTAGGCTTCATCAATGCAAGCGATATTATCCAAAAAACACAGGTGCCGCTGCCCCCCCTCACAAAAGTCGGCATACCACCGGAGGGTGAGCGCCCTCTGGTGCTTCGCATTTCCGTTAAGCCAACCAAAGAAATTAACGAGGCAGAAATCCAACGCATCAATCAACGGCTTCAGGCAAAAGGAAAAAAGGCAGCGACGACTGAAGAACGGGAGAAGAAAACCCAAAAGCAAATGAGCGAAGAATACATTAAATATGTCTTTCAAGCCGGCGTCGGGGAAAGTGCTTATGAAGATTCTGCTTTCAGCATCAAAGCCCTGGAAGGCTTCTTCGACCTTATACAAGGTATGTGCAGAGAGAATAATAAAAAGCTCATGGTGTCGATTATCCCGGATCCCAATTCAATGGTGCAGGGCACGGTAAATGTCTTTGATATCTGCAGGAACCGACGGATCGAATATACTTTCCGGTACTACGGCAAGCCTACCGATGGATAAAATCCATCTCAAATCACTGTGAGTATAATTTAGATGGGAAGATAATCATGGCAATCAAAGTGGATGTAGAAAAAATTCAGGAGCGAAAAGTCGTTCCTGCAACAATTATTATGGCAGTCTTTTTTGTCATGGCGTTCTTCTTCATGAGCTTCATGAAGATTCCTGTCGCTCCCGACAAACATATTGAGATGATCATCACATTTGAAGAAATTGCTAAGGAAAAGGAGCAACCAAAGGAAATCAAAAAAGATGAAAAAGAGAAAACTGAGGAGCAGGAGATCAAGGAATTCGACGTGACAGAAGTGGATGAAACTGAAAATGAGCCGATTGAAGCAGAGGAATTCGAAGAACAGGTTGACTCTCCCGACGAAATGGATGTATACGATGATACAGAGGTTTATGACGAGGAGGAAATTGATGAAGAGCCTATAGAAGATGTATCTCTGACAGAGGAAGTGGATACCGATCTGACCAATAACGTTGTAAATGACGCTATTGTAAGTCGCGGCGGCATGCTCGAAGAGGAATCGCGACCCCAAAATCTGGAAGATATTTTTAAGAAAAAAAAGCGTCGAAGGAAGAAAAATACAACACCTATTCGTCGCCCTGACACGAAAACAACGAAAAAACCTGGAAAACGACGTCATCTGGGTGAGGTGAACGAAATAATCGAACCTATCATAAGCTGGATGGAAAATAATCATCACGACTTCAACAACGTATTGAAAATTCAGATGAAATATACTGATGGCAATCTGACTTCGTTGGGAAAAGTTGGTTGTGACAATGTGACTTATGTTATCTATTTATTGTGTAAAAAAGAACTGCATCAACTTGCCATTCTGTTTGCAGATTTTGAAACCAAAGAATTTGCATTAATTAAAAACGCGAATGAATTCGATAATCCGGATTTTTTCCAGACGGGAAAATTTATCGCAACCGGCTCTGAAATTCGAATGTTCCGCGGTAGAAGAGAAGCCGTCTCTGTAGTTGCGGATAAATATAATAAAATCTTATGGCTATGGTTTGACCAGGTCAAAAAATAATCGCGATCATCTTTATCCTGTTAACTGGCAATTATGAAACATTGAGGGAAAAATGAGATTTTTCTGTCGTATCGTCGTATGCAGTATATTGCTGTTTAGCTCCGGTTCGTTGCTGCCACCCGACTTCGGTAACGCTGCTTTTGGATCCCAATACACAATCAATAACGTTGACTGGGATTCTATGCAATTGAAGCTGCCTGGCATCGCCGAAGATCCGATGCTCCCATTTCTGAATCAGGACACCACAGCCATCGAAATCGGAATTGATGGTGATCTCGCCAGAGATATTCTCTTGGAATTGAAGCGGGATTTGTATGCGCTGAATAAAATCACACGCAGTCAAAGAGAACGTCAAATATCTTCGCAAGAAGCCGACATCCAGCGGTTCCCAATAGCACAAAAAATACAATCGAGACTTGAGGACGCACTTCGGGCGAATCCTTTTGATAGAAGCGTACGCAGTTGGCTGAGACAGGTATATCGAAATCTGGAGGATCAATATCGAGAAAGCGAAGACTGGGGAAATTATATCCCCGTTGCCATCCGATACACACTCATGCGGGACCAAAAAAATCGACATATCTATTACAGCACTATCGGAAATGCTTTCTATGAAATACAGCAGTATGAAAAAAGTCATGCCTATTATCAGACGAGTATTACGGCGCTGTTCGAATTTTTTGCCGACAGCCTGGAAGCCAATAGCCTGCGATATTTGCGTATTTTGCGCAGCAGGTTATACCGGCGCGCCGAAATTGAAGAAGAATTGGGACGAATCGATGCGGCGATCATTTCCTGGGGGAATCTGGTTACCATTGCCCCGGAAGATCTGCAAAGGTCGTTTCAGATTCGATTAGAGCGCTTGAAATGGGATGATCGCAATATTAAAGCCTCAGAAAAACGCACTGAAGCGACTCGACTTTATATCAAAGATGAATTTGAAAAATCTTATAAATTGTACAAAGAAATCCTGGACTCGTTGAAAACCGAAGCCGCCCGGGACGAGATCAACTGGCGCTTAAGCCGCATAGAATATTTTCGATTCAATTTGCGCTACCAGGGATTGCACCGTTTATGGCAGGTTGTGAAAAAAATCAAGATGGATTCCATCGTTACCACTGCGGATTCAACAGCATTGACTTACCTGGGAACCTATGCCCAGATGTGCTACGCACAAGGTTTGCGGGAATTCAAAGAACTGGGTCACCTTCGAGAAGCATTTATGTATCTGTCTTTAGCAAGTGAAATCGAAAATCCGAATCAATCAAAGGCATTTTACCATTTAACTGAACTTCATACGAACGCAAGGCGCATCTCCCATTCCGAACGCGCAATCGAGTATGGAAAAAAAGCCTGGATCCTGAGAGACGATTTGCCTCCAACATATCAAAAAAATCTGGCTTTGTTCCTCTCACATTCGTATGAGGAATGCGGCGAATTTGACGAAGCACTGACCTGGTACCAGATCTATCACAAATTATAGGTGCTCATTCAACGTTAGATCAATCAGCAAAAAATGGATTATGAGAATGTTGAAAACAATAAACAGCTTCAAACCAGCTATTTTAGCAGCAATTGTCATCCTCTTCTGGTTCAGCACGGGCGCTTCCGAATCGCCAAATTATCCGCCTGAACCAGACAGTCATATCATTCAAGACGTGTTTTCTGATTCAATGCTGAGGCAGTACACAGTGTCAGCCAGTGATATCCTCGATTCGGAAAAACGATATCAAAGCGGTGCGGCACTAATCACTATCTGCGATTCCCTCTGGCTTTGCATCGAACCCGCGGAGATACCAGCGGATGAATTCACGAGAGATGATTCGCTGCGCTTCGAAAAGCTCATGCGGGAGGGAATGCGCCATATTGGTGGCAATCTGGAAATCGATCCGAAGTTGCGCGAAATTTCTCCCAGGGCATACAAATTGAGATCAGAGGATATCACTTTTGTGCTGTTTGAATTACAGAAACAAGCGATAAAAGAATTTTTCCAGGCGAAGCGCATCAATCCTTATAACATCGATGTAGAAGTGCTTGCTTTCCAGGAAACGTACCAGAAATTGAAGAAGTACAGTCATCGCGATAATTGGATCAGCTACGCACCCGAATTTTTGCACCTAATTGAAAAGTGCAACTGGTTGCCGTATGAAGCTCGCGATATATATATCCTGAAAGGCGACATTTATAGTGACTTGAAGCAATGGCAGAAAGCTTTCGAAAATTATGAGCAAGCTTATCAGATGGTAGCTGGTACGATATATCCGATAGGCGTCGATTCCGTCTATGCCGAAAAAATGGACTCAATCGCATCGAGGGCTTTTATCGCTGAGGAACGGCAGAAGATGGCGAACGTACGCATAGAAGAATCAATGGAATTCATTTCGTTGAGCGATTCATTATATGATTTTTATAAATATGTCTCTGATTCCATCGAAGCTTTATCGATTTCATATTATGATTCCCTTTTCGCAAAGAAATTGATGGAAAAAGCACTTGAGCGCATTTCGCCCGGACAAACGCTGGGAAGAAAGCAGTTTAACAATATCCGCAAACGCAAGCTCGAACTGCACAAGGAGGA
This sequence comes from Candidatus Zhuqueibacterota bacterium, assembly GCA_016927835.1. Lineage (GTDB taxonomy): Bacteria > Zhuqueibacterota > Zhuqueibacteria > Thermofontimicrobiales > Sulfurfontimicrobiaceae > Sulfurfontimicrobium. Next base: position 8,041 of record JAFGMA010000265.1, read on the forward strand.
CATTCATGCTGTATCAAAAGAGTTGCTGCTCATAGCGGAAACCGGATTTCTTGATGCGAAACAACTCGATCCGTTCGATCTGCGCATTCGACTCAATCTCATGAATTCGCTCTATGCCAGGATTGCTGAGCGTTATAACGATCTGGCGTATCACCAGAAAGCCGCCGATGAAATGGAACATTTGCTCTGGGCAAAGAAAGACAGGGCAATGTATTATTATCACCTCGGTATCAGCTACAAAAAACTCGGTAAATGGGAAGATGCCTATCGCAATTTTAAGCAAGCAGAGAATGTGCTGCGGAAAACGTCGCTGCTGAGCGGGCAAATCGAGAATAGGGAAGCCTATTTTGATGCACCGGATACGGCACCTGTCGACACCTTGCAGCTTTACAAGTTCATCATGTTTCAGGCTGAAGCCCAACGCCGGATGTATGACGGGAAAATCTCTCTGGCGCTCTATCGATATGCGTTTAATCTGGCTCCTAATGCGGAACAACGACGGATAGTTCAAAATGAAATTGACTGGATAAACTGGGATGATGGAAATATCCGGGCTTCGGAAGTTCTCGATTCCGCAAAAGCCTATTACGATGAGCAAAATTTCAATGATGCCAAACGTGTCTATTTGAAATTACTTGACATGCTATGGACCGGACGAACGACAAATGAAGTTAACTGGCGCATCGCAATGATTGACTTCAACGATCTGGAAAATTTCGCCGAGGGGCTCGTTCGCATGCGAAAAGTGATCGATTCCATTTCACTTGATTCGACATCGCTGGCTGACAATATCCTGTATCCGCGCTACCTCAGGAATTACGGAGAAATGTGTTATAATTCGGCAATGCGTTACGTGAGAGATGAGGATAAGCTGCACGCGTATGTTTATCTATCACAAGCAGCAGCGATTGAATGGTACGGCAGACCAAAATCAAATCTCGAATTGGCTAAACTTTCGTCTTTTGATCCCGATGAAGCCATCCGTCTCTGTGAATTGGCACTGAATGAACGGCACTATTTAGGACCCGATGATGTGCGCCAAATCGCGAAATTAATGTCGGAATCCTATCGAAAACAGGCAAATTTCAGACTGGCGAGAGAGTGGCATACGAAAAGCCAGGATAAACGTTGGCTTGCATCCCAAAACATGGTAACATCAAAATGAAAATCAAAACAATAATACCTTTAATTTTAAGTATTTTATTAAGCTGCGCTGTCTTCAAATTTCCCTTCAACAAGGCAATTGTCGCTTACCCGGAATATCCGGGCGTGAAACCTCAATTGGCAGAAGAAGCAGAAAGACGATCTCGCAATTATTTCGTCTCGAAAGAGGAAGAGGAAGAATCGGAGAAATACGCAGCATTGGGAAAAAGCGAGTTGTCCGAAAGCGAATCGCTATTGCGAGCTATCGATCAGTTGAAAGCACGCTTGAAAGCAGACACCTCCAAAAAAGCAGAAAAACCAAAAGAAAAAATCGTCGAGAAAATGACGGATGATGTGGATATTGTCTTCATCCGAACAACGGATACCACAACTGTGGAAGATAAAGCGGTACAGGATGAGGAAACCTTAAAAATTCTTGAAAAATATGGCTTTGAGGATGAGCTTCTTACGATGCTCACACAGTTGTATCTGCGGAATGCGATGGAAAGCTTCCGGATCGCCCGGGAAAAAAATCAATTCAACCTGCAATTGACAATCCAGCGTGCCGAAATTTTTCATGAAAAGTATGGCGCCACCGGTTATGATCCCGAAGCCTACCGAAAAAGCGCCCAGGAACTGGAAAAGGTAATCCGTTTCCACAAAGATGAGCATGATAATTTCAATCGACTCGGGTTGAATTATGAATATCTCAAGGACTGGAAGCGCGCCTATGAAAATTATAAGCAGGCGCTTTACGTGTACGATAACGTTGCTTCCCTCAATGTTTTGCCCGATTCAGCCAGAACTCACCAGGATACGCTGGAGTATCACGGCAGGCGCTTCATGTATTTGACCGATAAAGCCCGGGCAGAAATGCGCCTGTTTATGCCGGATAGCGCCCTGCTATCGCTTTACCGCGCCACCGAAAATGTGACCAACAACCAGGATTTTCTCTTTCTGCAGAATAGTATCAAAAATATCCTGTGGGATGATAAAAACATTTACGCGATGATGTTGCGCGATTCGGCTTATACTTTGCAGAATCATCAAAAATACGATTCCGCCCATGCTGTATATGTTACCTTGCTGGATACATTGAAAACCCGACAGGCACGCGATGAAATACTTACAGACATCGCGTTGATCGAGTATTTGGATTTCAAGCAACACGAGGGTGCGCTCGCTCGTATTCAAAACATTTTAAAGGACGCAGATGCCAATCCGGCGACCCGCGACTTTTTTGAAGCGCCATTCGAAATTGATGATTTCAATTACTATTATCTCGATTCCACAGGTACGAAATTGATCAAAAAAGATGAGCCCAACGATCTTTTTTCGGTTATCATCAAAAATAATAACCATAATAATAACCATTCAGATTCGGATCAGACAGGAAACAACCAATTAACGACATTCATTTATGATTCAACTTATAAGAACATTTTCCGGAATATCGGTCAGCTTTATCTCGACTATGCCATGGAGGCGCAATCAAAGGGCAGATTTGAAGTCGCCAGAATATACTATGATATCATTACCAAAATAGATTGGAATGGACGTGGCAAAGGCTACCTGGGATTGATCCCGTTGCACCCTAAAACCGATCCCAGAGGTGCGGTCAAATTATGCCAGAAAGCATTCCAGTATCATAATCATTTGAATGAAGAAGAAAGAAGAAAAGTATTTTCATATATGGTTCGCTTGCTAAAAAAGATGAGAAAAGAAAAAGAAGCAAGATGGGTTCATAACATAAGACGACGAGGAGGCGCAATACCATGGGAAGATTTAATCGACATGCAAATATGAGCCGGCTAACTTTTGTTTTGCTGTCATACGCGTTTTTTATTACGCTGCTCACGGCTCAGGAACGGCAAATCAAGCATGATAAAGTCTTTTTCAATTCTGTGGTGCTTTCCGATCCGGATACAGTAGCGATTATTCTGGATCAGGTGATGCTGGATGTAAAGAATCCGACTTCGGTCGAGATTATCGATCTGAATGCTGATGGTTTTGGGATCAATGATTTTTTAAAAGTAAATCCCAGCGGTGTAGGATTATTTCTGACCGATTTGGATGTTTCGGAAAGGCTCCGCAAAATTTTAAAAAAATTACCTCCGCCGTTGAATGAGCAAATGACCTTCGCCCGACCCGAAGATGCAAAAGATTTTCATGAAGAAGAAAAAACACCCGAATCAAGCATTCTGGTTACTTTCGTGGAAATGCTCGATAAAAGCTATAAAGGCAAGGACATCAAATTAATGCTGCAACTTACGGATAAGGGTTACACATTCGAGATTTCAGGATTTCAACACAATTTAGCCGAATATCATCCGCCTTTGATGCCGGGTATGGAAAGAATTGTTGAAGAGATGGGTCCCGATCAGGTTCTGCGGGCATTTTTTGAAAATTTGAAGAAGAAATATATCCACGAACTCGTCATGGTGCGCGAAGTACGGGTGGATACCGTCTTCGTTTCCAGAGATTGAACGGCACATTCAGGTACTTCCGAATCACCAAATCGTGTTGCTTGTGCCGATCCGGATATCCTGGGAACTGCAATTGGCTAGAATCCAGTCAATACTCTAACACGGGATCAATGATGCGAAAACCAGCCCATACGTTTATTTCGATAATCAGTTGCATCCTTTTTGTTACCGGCTCCAGCCTTTTCTCGCAAATCAAATATAATAAAGCAATATTTGCATCCGTTAAAATATCCAATCAGGATACGGTAGCAATGCTGGTTGATGCGCTAGCTGTGCCGCAGAACGAGAAGGTATCCTCGATCGAAATTATCGATATTAGCGGCAATGGATTTGGCGATGATGATCTGATGATACTGCATCCGGGAAATCGCTATATATGGCTACGCGATCAGGTCATCAGCGAAGCAGCGCAAAAAATACTTCACGACATCCCGCCGCCAGCCGTGTCATCGATCTGCCTGAAGAATCTCGAAGCCGCTCTGGAGTATGATAAGAGGATAAGGTCGCCGGAATCGAGTATTTTCGTAACGCTGCTTTCAGCAATCCAACGCAGTTCTCGTGATACCGATTTCATGTTGATTTTAATTCAAACTCCCAAAGGTATTTCCTTTGACTTGGTGAACTTCAATTCTGATTCTGCGGAATATCACCTACCCGTTACTTATTGATATTTCAGATTTTTTGAAAAACTACTTGCATTTTTGGCTTATCTTTCTATATTATAAAAAGGTCGCGAGAACCTGGCGCGATGCCTGAGATATTTTGTGCAGAAACTTAACTCAGCCAATATCATTTTGTTCTTTCATAATATATACCTTTGTGTTGTATCAATTTCCTCAATGCAACTACACGCTTTATAAAATCCCTATATTATTGACCATCATTCCTCTTAAGCCTGAAATATTTTTTTTCAATTATAATTTATTTATCGCTCACTCTTTGTGTTAAAGCTCATCCATTCTTTGGAATTGCAAATTAAGCACTTTTATTTTTTTTAGGACGATTTACTTCTTTAATTTTAAAAATCGAAAGGAGAAAGCCTTGTGAATAAGCTAATCAATCGAAAGTTGTTTGAATTATATTGCCCGCGCTGCAGTACAACGACTGAAATGCAATATGTAAATTTGAATCAAAAACACGATCTCGTCTGGTTGCGCTGCAAAAGCTGTCATAATTGTCATTTTTTTAAAGTCGAGCAGTTGGAAAAATCTTTTGGTAGCACAATCTTCAACCGCGATTAGAAAGGGGGGAGATTCTGTTTGTGGAAAAGCAGGACAGATATTTACGCAGAGCTCGATTTGGTGATACAATCTTGATTCATTATATTGCAAAATTAAGCAACGGAAGAATTGTAGCCTCAACAGGTGATAAATCGCCTGCCAAAATTACTATCGGTAATGATGAAATTCCCAGGCGGCTCGAGACCAGGATCATCGGGATGGCAGAAGGAGAGGATGAAAAGGTGTTTTTACCGGCTGCAAAAGCTTACGGATACTATCGCCATGATCTTGTTTTTAAAGTTAATAAACAAAGATTCGCGAATTTGAATCAACCTGAAGTCGGCGCCGAATATGAAATAAAGCAGGCAAACGGAAAAAGCTTGCGCGCGCGTGTAACCAGGGTGGAAGACTCCGAGGTGACCTTGGATGCGAATCATGAACTCGCTGGTGAGGACATATTGTACGAAGTCAGCCTGGTTAAAATTTGCCGATAATTTTTTTTCAAGAATGAGAAAAGATGATGAATACTCATAATAACAATCTTTCGCCATCTTATATTCAGAAGGAGTACGAGGATCCATGGAATAAACTTCATATCGATCTCGAGGCGCTGAAATCCAATTACAGGAATTTGAAAGCGCAACTGCCGCCGGGTACCGTGTTTTACGCTGTGCTGAAATCGGATGCCTATGGTCACGGACTTGCTGAAACGGGGCGCGCGCTTTCTCAATCGGGATGCATGCACTTCGCGGTGGAATCCCCCCAGGAAGGCATACGCCTGCGCAATGAAGGAATCACTGGCGAAATATTATTAATGAATCCGATTCCCCTCTGGATGGCTGAATTATCGGTCAGATACGATTTAAGTGTGTCGGTCATTCATCATTCAATTTTGCAGCCGCTGGAAGATGCAGCACAGATGCTGGGGAAAATATGTCGGATACATTTAAATGTAAATGTGGGATTGAATCGCCTAGGTGTCGCCCCATCAAAAATAATGGCAATTGCCAAAGAGGCGGCGCAAAAACCACATATAGAGTTGGAAGGCATGTTTGGGCAACCCCGTGATTCTCTGAGTGCGGTTCAGTCTTTTAAACGGTTACAGCAAATTTATGAAAAATTGAAATCCGAGGATGTCGCACCAACTTATCTTCATTTTGCCAACAGCACGACATTTCTAATGCATCCTCAAGCTATCGCGGATGGCGTTCGTCTGGGGATTTTATTGTACGGTGTTCTTCCGCCCGAACAATTTGGAAAAAAATCCGCTCCAATCGAGCTAACACCAGTCATGAGCCTTGAATCGGAATTGGTTCAAATAAGACGGTTGCCAAAGGGCAGCAAAATAGGCTATAGATCGAGTGAAAATACAAAACATGATTTAATCGTCGGAACGATACCACTTGGTTATTACCATGGGCTGGATCGCAAAATGGTGAAGAATAGCTATGTTCTCATACGGGAAAAACGCGCACCATTCATCGGAGCAATATCGATGAATTCATCCACGGTAGATATCACGGAAATTGTCGACGCCAGCATCGGAGATGCTGCAACTATTATTGGTCGACAGGGCGATCATATAATCGATATCAATGAATTAGCGGAATCTGCGGATACAATTGCCGCGGAACTCATGATAAGATTTGGCAATACTATCGCGAAAAATTATTTTGTTAAAAGCCGGAATATGATCCGGGAAATCTCTGTTGAACAGGGAAAAAGGGATGACATCCGTATTCAGTATTTTCAAACCGAAAATGAATTGCCCGAATGGCTCTCTGTTTTCGACATCATTTATTTCCTGCAAACTCATTTAGTACCATTTGATGATCCGAAAAACATCATTTCAGTAGCAGTTGATTACGCTTTATCGGCGCACCCCGGTGGCAAAGGATTCATTTTATTAGCGATATTAAATGAAAAAGTGCTTGGTGTTTTAGTCTGTGTTCGAATGAATAACGTTGCCATTATTCCTGAGAATTTATTGGTATATGTTTGTGTCCATCGGAGCTATCGAGGCAAAGGTTTGGGCAGCCGACTCATTCTCGAAGCAATTAATTGTACTGACGGAGATATTAAAGTGCATGTAGATCGAGCGAATCCTGCTATAAAATTGTTCAAGAATTTGGGATTTAAAAATGATTATGTTGAAATGCGTTTTTTGAAAGGAGCGATATAGCAATGAATTCACTACAGAAGCAATACGATCTTGATAAACATACCTGGGATGAGTGTGCGGAAACGTATGAACGCCAAATCGTCGGAGGGCATCCGGATATTCTGGCATTTGAAAATTTTGAAGAAGATTTTTTAGATCGTGTGCTTCGACATCTATCCCAGGTGCAAAACCGTCCCGTGAAATTGATGGATATCGGCTGCGGCTCAGGGCGCCTCCATCTCAGGTATGGTGCGAAGACGCAACACATTACTTGCCTTCCGGAATCACATCCGTTGTACGCTTTAAAACAGAATGTCCCGGAACTGGCGTTCGATCCGCTGATAGCTGAAAAACTCCGGGAAGTCTGGGGCATTGATTTTTCCGCAAATATGATTGGATTGGCAAAGGAAAAATTAGAAACATCTGGCTTAAACGGGAATCAAACCATCGCGCTCACATTTGAGCAGGGTTCAGCATTTGATTTAAACGAACAATCCGATAAATGCATGCCGTTGGCAATCAGTTTGGTCAATTCCATCGGCGTAATGCAAGGCCAAGCAGGCGCAGTCGAACTATTTAAATCGATGCGTCGCGCTGTTGAAGCTGCAAGAGGTATCGCGATTATTTCCTGTTATCAGCAGGAATATGTCCAGAGCTATGGATTGGGGCAATATGAATCGACGCTGGATGTTTCGGGGCAACCCGTATGGATGATTCCTGATACGTACGCATCGTCACAGTACCGGCAAATACCGAAAAGCTACAAGCTTGCGCACAGCAAAGATTTGACACTTGTCGTAGATGTTTTCAATTCCGAAAACCAACTGGTTAAAAAGGGACACCAGTTGCAGCGTGAACCGGGACGGACAGAGCGGGTGATAAGAACCGGAGACATCGATACCTATTCCGAGTATAAATCACACTGGTACAGCTTTCGGAAAATCGATGATTTGATAAATGAATATTGGGGAACTGAGAATTCTTTTCATTTCAAAACCAAATATCTCGATGCACTGCGTGCTGAACCGGCTCAACTGGCTATTCTTGATTATGGACAACATTTAAATCAGATCTTCAAATCCTGGAAGGTACTCTAATGCGGAATCAATTGATTCAATATGGGATCATAATCGCGTATTTTATTTTTATTGTAACTAAAGGAATTCGACGTTCGAAAGAGATAAATCACAGTGATGATTTTTTGGTTGCCGGACGAAATATCGGCTGGTTTTTTCTTCTGTGTACAATGGGTGCTACAGTCGTTGGCGGCGGCGCTTCCATCGGCGCAATTGGCAAAACTTATGAATGGGGAATCCTGATGCTGGTTGTATCAGCCGGCTGGTACATCCATTTCATCTTCTCTGGACTTTTCGTTGCGCCGAGGTTCCGGAAAGCAGAGCTCTATACCGTCGCCGGATATTTTGGTCATCGCTTCGGACCCAAAAGCCGGTTTCTTGCGTTTTTGCTTTCGCTGCTGTTTTCCGTAGGGGTTCTGGGCGCACAAATGGTGGCATTCGGAAAAATAATCACTTCCATGATACCACAAATGCCTTACGTCTGGGCGGTATTCATTGGCGGGGGGCTTGTCATTTTATATAGCACCGCAGGCGGACTCCTGGCGGTTATCCATACGGATGTGTACCAATTCATTATTCTAATCGCCGGCTTTGCAATTACCTTAATGCTATGCGCCCCGGAATTAATAGTTCAAATGGATAAGATTGCTACAAAAGTGCCAGAAGAATTTTTTCAAATCGAAGGTGGAAAAGGCTGGCTCTTCCTCATTTCAACATTCATCGCTTTTTTATTGGGCGAAACTTTTTCGCCCGGATACGCAACCCGGTATTGCGTCGCAAAAAACATTAAGGAGACCCGGAAAGGTATCGTCGGTGCAGGCGTCTTTTTGGCATTCACGTTTCCGATTATCCTGTTTTTTATCGCTTTGTACGCGCGATTTCATTTTCCGGACATCGAACCAGAGATGGCATTGCCGAAAACGATCTTGAAACTCAACAATCCGTTCGTGGGCGGATTGATCATCGCTGCATTGATGAGTGCCGTTATGTCATCCGCCGATTCGATACTAAATTCTTCTACCGCCATTTTCGTCAAAGATTTATACGAGGAATACCTCGCCAAAACGAATCCGGATACAAAAAAAGGCTTATTGATTGCGCGCATGAGTTCAATTTCATTGGGTTTAATGGGGATCCTCTTAGCGGTTCTTATGCCGAATGTAATCGATTTACTGCTTTTAACCTATAATCTTTGGGCTCCTGGGATTATTTTACCGGTGATCTATGGTGTCTTCTCAAAACGAGCTTCTCAAACTACCAACAACATCATTTTTATTACCATGCTCACCTCAACCCTGTTTACTATTTTATATATGAATACGGGCTATCAAAAAATCATACAACCCAGCGTGTTCGGCGTTGTTGTATCGGGTTTGATTTTTTTAGGCTTACGACTTACATTGGGTAAGAATTCAACTTCGGGAAAAGCATGGAGCGAACCCACCGCATCTGATTAGTCTAAAACATACCACAGGGACAAACCATCCATTAAATGCATTTGTGAAATTTTAAGAATCAGCTTTTTATAACTAAAAATTAGCACGGTAATTTTTTAAAATGAAATCAAAAACACGATATAGCATTTTCAGAATTCTAAAATATGTAAAACCTTACTGGGCAAAATATTTCTTCGCAACATTGGCAGGGCTTTACAAATTCACTTCCCCGGTGGCGATTGTCTGGGTATTCGGGCAGGCAATCGATGTTTTATCGGCTGCGAGAGCCGGCGAGATAGCAGTCGATGCTGCATGGCAAAGAACCATGCATTTATTCATCACAGGCGTAGGCATTGCCATCTTGAATCCGCTGCCGGTTTATATTCGCTCAATTCTGGGCGCCGACGCCGCACAAAAAGTAATTCGTGATATCCGGTGCGATTTATACGCACATGTGCAAAAACTGTCACATACCTTTTACGATGCCAATCGATCCGGATCGCTTACGAGCAGAATTATCAGCGATGTCCAGGCGCTGCAACCGTTTTTGAATAAAACCCTCATTCAATTCTGGATGAATATCGGTCTGATTACTGTCATCTTATTTTACTTTTTCAGTCGCAATGTCATCCTCGGCTTGCTTTCAATTAGCTTGATACCGCTGCAACTTATCGTCTTGCGAACAATTGGTCAAAAAGTGAAAGAGGTTGCCAGGCAAATTCGGAATAAACTCGCCTGGTTATCCGGTCAAACACAAGAAAAACTTGCAGCAGCGACAATCGTTAAAACTTTCACCAATGAAAGGGATGAAATTCAACGCTTCACCGATGATTCCGAGACACTGGTCACGATGGGAATCCAAAATGCCCGGCTTGGCGGAATCAATTCTATATTCGTAACGACTCTCAATGGTTTGGCGCCATTGCTGGTAATTCTCATCGGTGGCAGGCTGGGATTATTTCACCCTGAAACCATGTCAATCGGACTGCTGGTTCAATTTGTGATGATGCAAAATCACCTGTATGGTCCCTTCGAGCGGTTGAGTGAAACCCAGATCATCACAGCCAATGCACTCGGGGCAATGGATCGAATTTTCGATATATTCGATACGGAACCTGATATTTCGAATAAGCCCGGGGCAAAGCAGGCACATCGCTTCAAAGGGGAGATTATTTTCAACCGTGTGTCGTTCACCTACCCCGCAGTGAATGGGAAAAAAATAATTGAAGATCTTGCATTAACAATCCCGGCGCGTTCCTCAATTGCCCTGGTCGGACCATCCGGAGGCGGCAAAAGCACAGTTGCGCGCTTACTCAACCGGTTCTATGAAGTCGATTCAGGAAAGATTTTAATCGATCGCACGAACATTTCTGATTATACTATCAAATCATTGCGCGGGCAGATCGGGCTGGTCCCGCAGGAAGCGATTCTTTTCTCCGGTACTGTGTTGGAAAATATCCTCTACGGTCGCCCGGAGGCTACCGTAGCAGAAGCCTATGAGGCAGCCCGAAAAGCGTATGCCCTGGATTTTATCCTGGCGCTCGACGATGGCTTCGAAACTCAAATCGGAGAGCGGGGCGCCAAGCTATCCGGGGGACAGAAGCAGCGTATTGCTATTGCCAGGGCATTTTTAAAAAATCCATCAATTCTTGTACTCGATGAAGCCACCAGTGCACTCGATTCCGAAAGCGAACGCATCATTCAGGAGGCAATTATGGCGTTGATGCAAGATCGAACAACGCTTATGATTGCCCACAGGCTTTCCACAATAATGAATGCCGATCAGATCGCAGTGATCGACAACGGACGATTGGTTGAATTGGGTTCCCATCAAACACTTATCGAAAAAAATGGGATGTATACACGACTTTGCAATCAGCAATTCATCCATTCAACTTCGCCACTGGTTGTGGAGAATGTCAGCCTGACGTGAAAAACTCTTTGACAATGGTTTCATTTTTTTGTATATTTCCTCAAAATAATCAAGCATCTCACCCACATAATATACCACCAGATGAGCATTTCAAATTCAACAATAGATAGTCTCCTGTTCAATTTTCGCAAGCTGGCATCGGTTTTTAGTTTATTGCTCATTGTACTTGTGCTTTCCATTTTGTCGCCAGATTTTTTGAAAGTGGATAATTTGCTGACGGTCGGTTTGCAGATTTCGCCGCGTGCAATTATGGCTATTGGTCAGGTTGTCATTATCATCACCGCGGGAATCGATCTCTCGGTTGGTTCTGTTATGGCGCTTTCGGGCGTGATTACGGGGTTGCTGCTGGCGAGTGGTATAAATATTTACCTCGCGGCATTCGCAGGCATCGGCGTCGGCACATTCTGCGGCTTCCTGAATGGCGCCATGGTTTCGTATGGCAAATTGCCGCCGTTCATTGCCACGCTCGGAATGATGGGCATGGCGCGCGGCGTGGCGTTGATTGCCACCGGCGGCGTACCGATTTTCGATTTCCCGCCCGAATTCGCCCACCTGAGTTCCGCCCGGCTGGGCGGTATCATCCCTTTGCCGGTCATTATCACTTGCGTCCTGGGCACTCTGTTTTATCTGGCAATGGTCAATACCAGCTTCGGGCGCTATTCGTATGCCATCGGCGGGAACATGGAAGCCACGCGGTTATCTGGCGTCAATGTCAAATGGATCTTGCTGATTGTTTACGCCGCAGCCGGCTTGCTGTACGGGATTGCTGGTCTTATCGAAGCTTCCCGACTGAGTACCGGGCAGCCAACAGCGGGCACGGGTTATGAATTGGATGTCATTGCTGCCTGCGTTATCGGGGGGACCAGTTTGAGCGGCGGCGTCGGGACTATCTGGGGCGCGCTCATTGGTTCACTGGTGATCGGCTTCCTGCGCAATGGCTGCAATCTGCTGGACATCTCCAATTTTTGGCAGCAGGTCGCAATCGGGGCGATAATTGTGATTGCGGTATTTATCGATCAACTTCAGAAAAATCGAACAGAATAAGGGAGGAACAATGTTGAGAAGCAGATTTCTAATACTTTTAATCGTGGTGTGCCTGGTTTTGGCATGCGCACAAAAGCGCCAGACCAATTCGCCCAAAATTCTGGTCTCGCCCAAGGGATTGGTTCATTCGTTTTGGACCACCGTAAGGGCAGGCGCCGATTCAGCCGGAAGGGAAGTCGGTGCAGAGATAATCTGGAAGGGACCAGCGCTCGAAACCGACATTTCGGGACAGATTTCGATTCTCGAAGATTACATCAATAAAGACATCGATGCGATTGTATTAGCTGCCTGCGATGCTCAGGCTCTTATTCGTACCGTTCAAAAAGCTGTCGATAAAGAAATCCCGGTCATCACCATCGATTCGGGCGTGGATTCTGACCTGCCGCTGAGTTTTATTGCCACCGATAACGTCGCCGCCGCCGCAAAAGCCGCGCAGACGCTTGCCGAACTCATGGGCGAAACGGGCAAAGTCGCCTGTATCCCGTTTGTGCCAGGTGCTGCCACGTCCAACATGCGCGAGCAGGGATTTGTGGAAAAGATCAAGCAATACCCTGATATCGAATTGACCTCCATCCAATATTCACAAAGCGAAGTTGCTATTGGAATGGCGGTCACCGAAGATATCCTGACAGCGCATCCCGACATCACCGGCATTTTCGCTGCCAACGAAGGCGGCACAATTGGTGTGGTTCAGGCGTTGAAGAGCAAAAATCTGGCAGGCAAAATCAGGCTTGTGGGATTCGATGCCGCTGAAAATGAGGTTCAGGCGCTCGAAGCCGGCATCATTGATGCGCTGATTGTCCAGGATCCGTTTAAAATGGGTTACCTCGGCGTCAAGTCGGCAATGAAGGCACTCAAAGGCGAGCCGGTAGAAAAGCGCATCGATACGGGCGTTTATATCGTCACACGCGAGAATTTAAATTCACCGGAAATCAAGCGGCTGCTTCAACAATAGCTGGGTGCAATCCAATGAGTACGGAGCCAATAAGGTGTAGCTTTTAATTCGCAAAAACGATATTCAGGCGTGAATTTTTAACGCATCCCCTTCCCTATTATTCAAGGAAGGGGCGATGGAATATCATTTTTCGCGATTTCAAAATTTCTGTACACATTCCCCGGTGGTTTCTGTTGCCCACACCATATTAAGGAGGTGGGATAAAATAAGTTACTCATTTAATTTTCTTAAGTGGTTATTTATCAAAATTATTATTAAGAAAAATGTCCAGGTTAATTTATCCCACCTCCTAAATGCATTGCCCATTAATGATGATATTCTGAATACATTCGATCAAACAGCATAATCACCCAGCTAATTTGTTTTCAGGAGTTACCATGCCTCCTGGATTCCCAAACCAGAGTTTCAGAACCAGCAAATGCAGGTTTACAAAAAAAGCCCAGAAATGTATTGACAAAAAATGGTAATTTCATTATATTCTGCACCTTTATCAATTCTCAAAATAAACTTACGAACTGGGAGATAGTATGACGTTCCATAAACGCATTACGACGGCATTTTTAAGTTTAAGCATTTTTATAGCTGCAATCGCTTCTGCGCAACACATCCATCGGAAAGACTACTTGAAATATGCCAAAGAAGCCGCAGACGAATTTTGGTCCAGGTATGATGAACACATCAAAGCCTGGGCGGAAAATATCGATGTAAAAAATGTGTTCGGATACAATCCGCCGGGAAATGTGATTAACTTCGCTTATGTCAATGCCTGGCTTTTCAAGCTGACTGGCGAGAAAAAATATGCCATTCGGGCTCGAAAAAGTCTGGTGGAATACCGACAATTCAAGAAATATTATCCCGATGAATTCTGGTCAGATCTTCCCGGCTTTGAAGCAGATGTGCCACCGATTCCTAGCTTTTTCTCGGTTCCGAATTACGTTCACGCATACCGCCTGGTGAAGGATTGCAAACATCTTTCGCAATCGGACAAAGCTGAAATCGAGAAAATCATCGCTGAAAGTTGTGATTACCAGGTTCGATATCAGGAATGGGGCGCTATGAATCGAGGTATCTTGCGCGCAGAAATGCTGTATATTGCCGCAATAACATTACCTGAGCACCCAAACGCCAGTACCTGGAGAATGGTCGCAGAATCGATCATCGATGATTGCTGGGGCAGATGGGAAATTGAGGATGCCACATTATATAACGGAATATACCTGTATTCCCTGGTGAACCTGGTCGAATTTATTAATGAAAGCGAATTCTGGCAACATGCAGTGACCCGATACACTATGCAATTTTACGTGCACCAAATGGCACCGCATGGAATGCTGCCGGATTATGGCGATGCGCATCTTTATGCGAACTGGATTCGATTTCTACCGGTATTTGAAAAAGCGGCAAAGATATATCGCGATCCGGAAATCAAATATGCCGCGAATAGATTGCTCAACAGTTTCTGGGACGCGGAAACCAGGCACAAATCCATCTGGCATGCGGCTGTCGCGATTGATTGCTATCGCTGGGCGGATGATAGTATTCAATCAAAGGAGCCAGCCGGGAAAAGCGAACTCGTACTTGATGATGTTATTGGCAAAAAGGTGGTTTTTCGAACCGGCTATCAACCGAACGACACCTATCTGATGGTTAATTATAAAGACGAGGGCATCGCCGGATTTTTATCGCGGGATTATTTACGAACCACCATCCCGGTCGAAGAAGAAAAAATGACGCATGGGCATTCGGATGAAAATGATATTACCCTGCTGATGACGGATGGGTGCATTCTGCTCCACGATGGCGGGTATCGTGATTACATGCCCAGCGGTGTTTACGGTGCATATCGCGCTGATTATTTTCACAATCGCGTCGTCGTCCGCGAAGACAAGCTGTTTAAAGGGCAGAAAAAAGGAGAGTATCGTTACGCCACCCGCGATCCGATTGAAATTCAGGGACAAAATGTGCTGGACTTTGTGCGCAATTCCGGGGCATACAAACCCGTCCGCACTGAGCTCATCGATTTTTTAGTCACAGAAAATTTCGATTACAGCCGCACACGTGTGATTGATGATAAAACAAATTATCAGCACGATCGAATTGTCAATTGGGTGAAGCCGCTGAATATCTTCGTCGTATTCGATGTTGTTAAATTTTTGGAAGATAATTATTATACGACGGTCAACTTCTGGCATACACGCAAAATTCTTGCGCGAGGCGATAAATATTTTGACACGCAGTACGATTCGCTAATGTACCTGTCTTTCCCCACGCATAAATCGCTGCTAATTTATTTCCCCGAAAAGGATCCCAACGGTTTGATGATCGGCGCAGATCTCGAACGCAGGTATTGGCAGGATGAATACGCAATCCACCAGGCGTATTCCGGATGGTATTACGACGGAAACACAGCGGTATTCTCGACCGTTCTCGTTCCGCACGATACCACTGCGGATGTGCAAAAAATCATGGACCGAATCAGCAGGGTACAGGTAGATCGCTATCCTGCGGCAATCGGAGTGAAAATTGAAGATTCGGGTAAAACCTATTACGTGTGCTCGAAGCTGGATCGACGACTGGACATTCATCATCAAGATGCACGCCCCCAATATAATTATGAGCAGGGCAAGATCTGCTACGATAAGTTCGAAACCGATGCGCATCAATTGTTCGCTATCCTCCATGAAGATATAATTGATTATACCGCTTTATACTGCGTTAAAGTGGCTTATAATAATCGGGTGCTTTTTGAACGTGTACCGGTCCCGTTTGGGCTTCAATTCAGCGGCGCACCGCCGAGAACCGGTGTCGCTAAAGTACGGTACTGGAAAGACAAAGTCAAACTGAATCGATGATTGCTTCAAATGATGTCAGGCAGTTTCCGGAATTATAACCGCTTTTCGAGTGTATCGGGAATGGCAAGGAGGATTTTCGGATAGGTTCCTAAAACATGCGGAACTCACATTTGCCAGCTCCAATTAATTCACTGTAACGGATTTTCAGACAGGCACTTGTGCCAAAAGATAGATGACTCTGTTGAAAATGCAGCCTCAGGTTCAGGACTCAGTTTCAAAAGCCCGGCTAGTTTCCCCAAATATGCGCTCGTTGCCTGGAGTCGTTAATATCATAAATCTTACGAATGGAATGAGGCGGAAGATAGAAAAGGTTGCTAAATCCCTCAGGCATTCATCCGTATTCTTTCCGCCTCGGGCAGCACGCACATGAAATTCTAATTTTTACTCACGTTCAATTTCCACCAAAGGAGATCGCTATGTCCACGCAATCAAACATTTTAGTGTACCTGCTTTTACTATTACCGCTTTTCATGGTATCCGCTGCGGACAGGCATGATTTCAATGGAAAATGGTGCCTCATCGAGGAGCCAAGCACGGAAATAGATTTGTATAACAGGCTTTCTCTGGAATTTAAACTGCAAAACGACTCAATCCGGTTGATACAAAAATGGGGTGGCGGTAGAAGTTACAGCGATACCCTGAACCTCAAACCTGATGGCAAAATTCAAACAATTCCCGTAGTCAACAGGGTATTCCCTACCAATGTATTTATGGGTGTATCGATGCCTGTTGGCGCCTACCGGAACATTAAAGCCAGTTGGCATGCAGCGGGCAGCGTGTTGGTTGTTGAGGAAACTTATCGCATCCGGGCTTCTCAGGGAATGACGTTGATTTCAGCAACGCACAAATACACGCTATCGCAGGACCGGGAAATTATCACGTACGAGATTGTACGCAATACCCGCAAATCCGAGATACCGATCAAATATATGCTGAAAAAAGAAGACACCCGACAAGCGTATGTCATGCGGCTCGAAGACAACTGGAATATCGATGAAAAGCTTCCCGAACAGGCATTTTTAATCAGTCTGCAGGGATTGGCAAACGCGGACGGTCCCAATCTATATTTTATTTATCCTGAAAAATGGGATTTTCGGTTCACGGAACCGGTATTCAATTTTTTGAAAAATGAGCGTTATTATACATTTACTGCATTGAATTCCGCTGAACAGGCATTGAAAACATTTTTGCCCGGTGTCAAAGGATACGTTGTATGGGATACTTCGGTGCGAACGTCTTTGATTGTGGCGTTTACGGTTGCCGGATTGGAAAAAGCCGTAGTAGTTGATGAAGCTTTGATCCCGATGGTCGAAAAATGCGGTCTGAAACCGGTCGAGGATTTTCGCGGAGCATTTTCCGGTCAAACAGATGTTGAAATTTATCGTCAGGCAGTCGAGCGCTATTGGGATCGATGCAGCAAGGAGTACATTGTGTGGATGGGCGGCGAGCACGGAAACATCATGAAACCGGGAGTCGCCGATTGGGGAATTCATAAACAGGCATTTTTCAACGATCTCTCAACCAAAGAATCCGATACGGAGGAATACGCGCTGGCGAAGAAGCTGCTCTCTGAAATGAAACCCATGTCCTTTGTTTTTGGGTGGCATTCTTATAAAAAAGATAAGGAGCGCGACCATGTCAAGCTGACATCAAGTTTTGCGCTGCGTGTGGAAGGCTTGCACACGCTTCCCAATATGAGTTTCAGCAGCCAGATTGCGCCGTCGCCTGGATTTCAATTCAAAAACAATCACAATATTAAGCCTGGTGAAACATATAATCCCGGGAAAAAAGTGTATATCGCATGCATTCAAACCGATTGCCTGGGATTGGGCGCGTGGACCCGACCCGGACGTGGCGAAATCCCGTATGCCTGGGAAGTGACCATGAATTGGGTCTGGCTGGCACCGGCGATGATGGAGTTTTTCTATTCACAGGCAACACCCAATGATTATTTCATCGGTTCGCTATCAGGTCCCGGCTACATGTATCCGAAAGCTGTTCCGCCCGAATATCTCCCGAAGCTAATCGAAATAGCCCGGCAATTGATGCAGCAGCTCGATCTCAACGTGTTTGAAATTATGGATTATTCAGAAGGTGCGACGGTTGAAGGCAATACGGAATTGACTCGAAACGTTGTCGATGCCTACTATAAAGCGATGCCCGATGCAATCGGTTTTGTCAATGGATACGCGCCGGCATTTACGTTCACCTCCCGCGATGGGCGCCCGCTAATTTCCTATGACTACTACCTTTCCCAAACTCGCCCCGAGGCAGATGCGGTGGCAGACTTGCGGGAACTTGCCCATATCAATGCAAAACGCCCGTATTTCTTGCTGATGCACGTTCGGCAATGGAGCGACATCACCCGCGTGAAAGCCATCCTCGACCAATTGGGACCTGATTTCGAACTTGTCCCGCTGGACGTCTTCATCAAAATGGCAGGATCAAATCCCACTTTCGAGGAACGCTTTCTGGAAGAATGAATAAACAGAGCTGCCAGTCTTTTGAAGATAGGATCATTTTCAGCAATCGTTCAGCCCCCTTTTGATTACACCTTAAAAGATGATTTGCGATTTTAAACCTTAGCGAAGCGCATCTCCTTAATTCCTATTCTGAAATCATAAATAAACGGGGGTGAGCTATTACTATTTTCATAACACGCGCAACTGTGTAAAAAAAGACATGGTTTGTAAACAAATGTATAATAACTGTAACCGAAAGTTTACAATATCTGCCAAACCCAATTTAGTGCATCTCGCTTTAAATTCATAAGTCCTTATAAATAAATAGATAATAAATCAGGGATATTGGTCGTGAAATGATGCAATCTGGTCTAAAATTTGTTACATTCTAATCATTTGTAATGCTGGTCAACACGCCATAGCGCTGCCCACCTTGATATCATCCGGCATAAATGACTAAAAAATCATACATTTTTATGAAGCGAATATTGCCTGCAAAAATAGGGCGCAAATGCGGCTGTAGCTGCATGTTTCCCATTTTATTGCTACTGGTAGTCGTTATCAGCCCGCTTAATGTTGCCACAGCAAATCCCGACAGCCTGCAATGGATTCTAGAGCCATTTCCTCCGGATGAAACCGTCACCTTAATTCGCACGTTTCATGATACGCTAACTTGGGTTATCACGGATAGATATAATTTGTATCGAAAAGTTGGTGAAAGCTGGCAGCCTGAGCCACTAATTCCCGGTGAGAAAAAAAGGACGATTTTTGCGTTGGCTGAAAACGATGTCTGGTTGGCTGTCCGCTTGAATTCGATTCAAAGAGAGTGCCTGAAACACTTCGATGGCGAAAAATGGCGCATTATTCTGACACCAAACACTGTCCCCATAATTGACCTGTTTTTCCTGAATCCGAACGATGGTTGGGCAGTATGCGAATGGGGCGAGATTATGCATTACGATGGGAATCGCTGGGAACGGGTTCGAAGTCCCACTAATTATCACCTCACTCATATTCAAATGGCATCACCGAATCGTGGCTGGATTTGCGGCGAGAGCCGGGGCAAAGGCATCATTCTGGAATATCGGAACCGGCGCTGGCACACAATTTATCACCAGGAAGACGGTGAAGCTCGAAGGCTGGTGGTCAGGAATGATTCTCTTGCCTGGTTTGCAATAAGACTGGATTACTTCGATATCTTTGAAATACACGGGAAAAGACTTCGCAAACTCCCTCTGCCGTTTCCTGTCGATCGTAAACGCGGGGCGAAGATTTTTCATAAGATGATTGACCTGGACGGGGATCCGGGACTAATTTCCAGAGATGGCAGGTATTTCCGCTATCGAAATGAAAAGTGGCTGCCGGTCGCTTTACACGAACTAACAGGCTCTCATCAATGGCACGTATTCAACGGGAAACTCCAGCGCCTGCGGGTGACTGAAGATTCGAAAAAAAACCATCCGAATGTATCCTTCGGATTTATTACTCAGGAAATTCCGGGCAGCGGATACGAATGCGGTGTAGCAGTCGGCGATATAAACAGCGATGGCTATCTTGATGTATACGTGGTGGCACACAATGGGATCAATCATTTAATCAGCGGCAGTTCTTCCGCTGAAAATCCATTCATCCTGGGGAGCACAGCCGCCGCTGAAATTGCCGGAATCGCCGGAAAAATAAAACAAACTGATGATACGCAAAACGCTTCAATATTTGATGCCGGGGTTTCACTGGCTGATATTGAAAATGACGGTGACCTGGATTTGTACGTTTGCAGCCTGTACCGGTTCAATCTGCTGTATGTAAACGACGGCTCCGGAAGATTCACTGAGATGGCTCAATATTCGGGGGTTGCCGGAGAGGCAATGGCATTTTCTGAACTCGGCATCTGGGGCGACCTCAATAATGATGGCTACCTCGATTTATTCGTCGCCAATCAACTGAAATCCGATGTGTTTTATTTGAACGATGGTACCGGCAGATTCATAGATTTTACGCGGGAAGCCGGATTAGAAAGCCAATGGGGGCAGCTCTCGCCGGTGTTTGCAGATATTGATGACGATAATGATCTGGATTTATTTATCCCGCATCAGC
This sequence comes from Candidatus Zhuqueibacterota bacterium, assembly GCA_016927835.1. Taxonomy (GTDB): domain Bacteria; phylum Zhuqueibacterota; class Zhuqueibacteria; order Thermofontimicrobiales; family Sulfurfontimicrobiaceae; genus Sulfurfontimicrobium. Next base: position 28,903 of record JAFGMA010000265.1, read on the forward strand.
ACGGCAGATTGCGGCTGATGCAAAACCAGGGTGTTTTCCCACAATCAAAATGTCCACGATTCATTGATATCACGACGGCTGCAGGATTGGATACATCGCTGGTTGCCAGCATTCAGTGCGGAGCTTTTGCGGACATCGACAATGACGGAGACCTCGATCTTTTCATCAGCATTTATTTATTGCCGGATAGATTATATCTGAATAATGGAAAAGGATATTTCACTGATATCTCCGGAGAAGCTGGATTTATCGACAGCACCAAAAGCAAAGGTGCCATCTTCTTTGATGCAGACAATGACGGATTCCAGGATCTATTCGTAGGTCATGACGGTCCGCACCGATTTTATCATAACCAGGGCGATGGAACATTCAAGGAAATGACGAAAGAGATGGGTTTGACCGGCGAAGGCAGCACCGCAGGGATTGCCACCGGCGATTTTAGTCAACCCATTGGCGGATATAACACCGAAGGAGCCCTGGATTTATATGTGGCGAATTCGCAGGGACCAAGCAGCATTTATTATAACACCTGTATCAAAAATTCGTATCTCAAATTCAAGCTCAGGGGAACGATCAGTAATATCGATGCCATTGGTGCGAAGATATATTTATACGATGCCGGTCATGCAGGAGAGAGGGCATTCCTCCGCGGGATGCGCCAAGTGCAGGCAGGAAGCGGGTACTGCTCAATGAGTTCGACCGTCGTTCACTTTGGCACAAAATCGAATCGAACGTACGACGTGTGCTGCGTTTTCCCCAGCGGGATCGAAGTGATCCGAAAAAATCTCGCTCCCGGTCAAACAATTCAAATCGATGAACAAACCGGCTTGGCAAAAATAGTATCTGAATCAACGCGCTGGAGCATCCGAAATTTGAAAGAACCAACCAATCGCCGCGAAGCCGGATTATGTATCCTGATATTGGGTATCATTTGGTTGGCACTGCGCTATTGCCGTAAAAAAAAATGGGGAAACCGTATATCGCGCGCCACCCTCATCGTGCTTCCGGTGCTCATCTGCGGTCTGATAAAAACGCTGGTACCACATTCGCAGTTCTGGCTATATGATGGGCTTTCCAGCGGCTTGAGTCTATTAGCGATTGGCTTTGGCGTATGGATAAATTACGCAGCAACCCAAAAGGTGAGCCGCGATGAAAGACTCGATGAATTACTCATCGCCTGTCGCGCGTTTGAACACAGCCAGTGGCATGCCAGCTTTTTCAATCAACTGGGGCTGCTTTTCAATAACATTCAGCCAAATCAAAAAGTGGGGGACGACATTCAACAACTCATGCTCGAAACGATCGGAAATTTTTACCAGTTCATTTTCCCGCAGGTCCAGCGGATCGAACTGCTGGCACGGCAGCTTTTTGATCATCGAGCACCGAGTGACAGGCTAAAAGCGACAACTCTCGAGCTTTCGCGCAATCTGGATGAATCAAAAGTCCGGATCGCAATGGATGGGTCACTCACAGTTCCGCTTTTGAGGAGCACGCCAGAGCTTATCAGTCGAATTCAAACCAGCCTGCGCAGAATCAGCGATCTTGTCGATGATGAATTTTCCACCCCATTGCTTAAAGTTCTCAATAAACTCATACAAAGTTCAGTTCGAAAGGATGTTGCTATTGAATTTCAGAACCAGGTTCATGAGGATGAGATCAATATTCGCATCCGTTTGCCGGAATTGCTGTTTGTTCTTGAAAATCTTCTTTCAAACGCATTTCGAGCCATGTCGGCAAGCCATACAAAACGCATAATTGTAAGGCTCGAAAAAAAGGACGGCTATGTGCTCCTGCATCTCCGGGATACAGGATGTGGCATCCCTGAAGCTGCCCAAAGCCGCCTGTTTGAAAATGGCTTTACTTCAAAATCTTCTGGCAGGGGGGGCTTTGGATTGTATCATAGCAGAGTTCTGCTAAAAAAATATGGCGGCGATATTTATCTCGATAAAAGCGTATCGGGAAAAGGCACCGAATTTTGCATCCGATTCCGTGTGACTCCGGGCAAGGATTTGTGAAAAATGATGCAACTGCTCAGGTTCCGGCTTCAGAGGTTCTGGGTTAATTAGAAATGAAAAATACACAATCAAATTCGTTATTTAGCGACTCATAGCATTCACAACTTTTAGCGAGCGTTGATAATGAGAAAACTAAATGCACTCCTGATCGATGATGATCCTCAATTCTGCAAAACGTTCAAGCTGCTTTCAAAGCACTTATTCGACTTGACCCTGGCTCATTCCAGCAAGGACGGATTCAGCGCATTGAAACGGGAAACCACCGATGTTGTTTTGCTCGATTATAAACTCAACGAGGAGAAAACCGGTCTCGATGTGCTAAAAGAAATCCGGGCAACCTATCCGGATTTGCCGGTCATCATGATAACTGAGCATGGTGAAATTGATCTGGCAGTGGAAGCCATGCGGTTGGGCGCGGTCGATTTTACCACTAAATCGCCGAACATACAATCAATTCGCCTGAGGATTGAGCATCAATTGAAGCAGATCAACTGGAAAGTGCTCTGTCAATCCAAAGATGACCAGCTTTACGGACCGCTGATTTTTAAAAGCCGGGCGATGGAGGAAATTATCAGCATGTTAAATCAAATTGCCGGCACCGAGTTCCCGGTTCTAATTCAGGGCGAAACAGGTACCGGCAAGGGCATGCTGGCGCGCGAAATCCACCGCCGCAGTCCCCGCAAAGATAATCCATTCGTGGCAATAAACTGCAGCAATCTGCCTCCGAATTTGTTTGAGAGCGAGTTGTTCGGCTATGTCAAAGGCGCGTTCACCGGGGCAGTTCAGTCTAAAAAAGGCAAGCTCGAACTCGCCGATGGTGGCACAATTTTCCTGGATGAGATCGGGGCACTCAATATCGAATCGCAGGCAAAAATACTTACCACAATCGAAGACAAATTTTTTATGCGACTCGGTGCAGAGCAGCAGCGGAGCGTTGATGTGCGCGTGATTTCAGCAACCAACCTGTCCCTTGAAGAAGCCATTCAAAATAAAACCTTCCGTGAAGATCTGTATTATCGGCTGAATGTCGTGCCGCTAAAGCTGCCGCCGCTGCGAGAGCGTCGCGATGATATAATTCCGCTGGCAGAATATTTTTTGGCTAACATCAGCACATCAGACTGCAAACAACTGTCAGAAACTGCCAGGCAGACGCTGTTAAAATATGACTGGAAAGGCAATGTGCGCGAATTGAAAAGCGCTATTCAACGGTCCACCCTGTTTAATTCCGGGGATGTGCTCGATAAAATCTTCCTGGACAATAGCCTGGCATCATCCAAACCTGACCGGGACTGGGAGCAGCTTTATACGATGCCTTATGAAAGCGCCAAACACAAGCTAATTGCCGATTTCCAGAAGTCCTATTTTGAGCGCCTGCTACGCGAGCTTAGCGGTAATATCTCGGCTGCTGCAAATGCCGCCGGCATAAACCGCGCAACGTTGCACAGGCTACTAAATGAACTGGGCTTACGCACCGAATAAAATTTCCTCAAGAATAGCATTAATCATTGTTTCCCGCAGAATAGTTCGGTTTATAGAATCTCGCCTCGTATCGCGCTTGTGCAACAGCCACTAACTCCATTAATTACAATATTAACATCCGAATCCAAAGGATCGAAGTGTTGCATCGATGCAACAATCGGATTATTGAAGGCGATGTTAAGGGATTCAATAACTTACTATAGAAATAATAAGTTATCAATTTTAATAATCATTAGAAAAATCCTGGCAAACTTTTTGTCTAACTCACCCCTAAATACTAATCCACACGATTCGCATCCCGGCACACCCATCTTGTAATAAATTGTCTTATATTTTAAAAACAATAAGATACATTGTGAAACGAATTCTAATTTTTCATTCGAACCAGCAATCCATCGCCGAGCTTCAAAGCGAACTGGCAGGATTCTGTGACTTCTATGCAACATTCGATTTCAAAACCACGCGCGAAATTTTGAAGAAGAAAGAATTTGATTGCTTTGTATTACATTCACCATCGATCAGCGACACGGAAATGCAGCGTGAGAGCCTGCGCTTGCTCAAGTACCTGAATCGGCACCCATATCAAAGCCTGACGAAAATAGTAGTCTGCACCAACGAAGACAACCAGCAGGTGAAAGATTATTTGAAGCTAGGCGTAACCGCGATAGTTGGGGATGGGAAGGGGGTGAGGCTGGTTTTGGGGGAGTAGATGGCATGCAAAATTTCGGCAATTTTGTTGGAGTTGTATAAGACGGAATTTTGAGATTTAGAGGATTATACGCAAATAGAAAGCCTTCGATATATTTCTGCAAATTGTAAAAAGCCGACATTTGTATATTGACCATGATAATATTTATCTTTCAAATGCAAGTCCTAAACAGTACATTTAAAATATGGCTCTTGGGGAGGCAATGCACAGAATTTCTGCCATTGTAATGCAATAAATAACAATGTGATTTGATAGCTTGCAGAAGTTAATTAACTATCAACAATAAGGAGTTCTAATGGTCACTATCAAAGTCGTTTCATCAAGTACCGGCAAACCTGTAAGTGGCAAACGCGTGAGGGTCGGATTTCAGGGCTTGACGCGTGGGATGTCGGATGAAGGTTTCACCGATTCAAATGGTGAAGTCCATTTTAATAACGATCCGGGCAGCGGAAAAGTATTTGTCGATCATAAAACTGCTTTTGAAGGTAGAATTGAAGGCAGGGTAGTGGTGTACGTATAAATAATCAATCATCACGGAGGCTCCCATGAAATTCAAATTCCTCGAAAAATTCGAAGAAAATTTCTATTTCAGGACATCCCATATTTTCTGGCATGTTCTCATGGCAATCGCCGGGCTGGGGCTCGTGGTTGGCGTGCTAATTTTTTTATGGGGACTCACGCCGTCTTTCAAGCCGGGTGTAGATGAACCCGAGTTCCCCGAACCAATCTCGGTGACCGCCCGGGAAATTATGCTGAAGCTTTCCCCGGAGTCGCAGTTGGCAGCCACAACCACCGTACCCGCTGCTGGCGTCACAATACCTCAGGTGCAGGCAGATACTCTGGTAGCCAAAGAGATCGATCCGGATGAGCAAGCATATTTGGTATCGCTGGACAGCATGAAAGTATTGCTGCCGGAAAATCAATTCGCTTGGAACTCGCGGGGACACTGGCAGCGCGGTTGGTATCGGCGGGAGTGGGTAACGGATGTCTGGGGCATTGAAGATCGATTGAAGTCGGCTTTCAAACAATCGAATGCCGATGATTTTTCGGCAAAGAAGCAGTTACTGGACGGATACATATCATTGATAGAACCGTTTCCGGTTAGTCAACGGATGATTGCTCTGAAATCAGCAATTGAATTTCCCGGGGAAAATGTGACTGCCTCTGTTGAAAATATCCGGCTATTAATCAACGCCATTCCGAATTTCTCCTCTGAGGATGCGGGATTTGTAACCACACTGGCTACATTCGGGCGCAAGAATCCGCGTGACGGTCGGAGCTTCATAGAATATGCCAATTTGATTTTGCCAAAATTTCTATTGGAAAACAGGATAACGGCGCTGAATTCGCTAATCATTCATTATTACCGAAATTTCAACAACATAGAAAAACAACGGGAAGCGACCGATCTGTTTTTGGATCTAATCCCAGAGATTCCCGGCGATAACCAGGTGGCAGCGCTGGGGGAATATTACACGCTATTTCGGGAGAAAAATACTCAGCGTGAGGAACGAATCGCGATGCTCAATGCAGAATATGAATCAGAAAAATCAAAAGCCGAATCTGTTTTGCATGAAAAGAAGCACAGCAAATCGAATTTCAGAAGCATTGGTTGGCGTGTAATTGGTAGCAGCATCGTATTCATTTCATTCGTCGCGATGTTCCTGGTGCTGCTATCGATTCAGCGCAATGTGAAACTGCTTCGAGAGGGTACGGCGAATCATTAAGATATCCTTTAATCCCGGCATACAAAATTTTTCGTATTACGGTAACCAGCAATTTGCTTTACCAAATTCATAGATTTGCTCATATCAATCGAATTGATGAGTGTCTATAAAGCATTGTATGTTTGGGAATTAACAAAGGCAATATTTTTTTGGCGCTAGAATAATTCGGTACTAACGAGCAGGAATGGTACAATGAAAGCGTTTTTCAAGAATCTATTTGAATACGCATTCGCTGGATTCGCTCTGGCGATCTTTCTTCCCTGGATGGTTGATAAATGGGACACTCATTTTGATTCTTTCGCGGATCAAAATATCGAGCATCTGTTAGATGCAGTTAAAAACGGTGATAGCTATCAGTCGATCGAAAAATTATTTAGTCAGGCATTTATTGACAAAAGAAACTATAGAGCGGTATCGGTCACAGTGCCGGAAAATGCCAATGAAAATGATCTTGTAAAAACTGCTACCGAATACCTAAGTACCCCTTATCATTATGGTGGTGATTCCAAAAGTGGAGTTGATTGCTCCGGCTTGATGTGCCTTGTTTTTGAAACGGAGGGAATCGATTTGCCGCGAAAGGCTGAGCTTCAGTTTTTAGTGGGCACTTATATCCCAACCATTAACAAACTCCGAATCGGGGATCTGGTATTTTTTGCGACTGAATTCGGGCAGAAGGCAACGCATGTTGGGCTTTACGTCGGAGAAAAAAAGATGATTCATGCCTCATCCTGTTTTGGTCAAGTTCTATGTGTAAGCCTTGATAGATCCTATTATAAAAACCGCTTTTTAGGAGGCAGACGCATCATCAACCGAATCAGGGAGTATAACTGAGAATGAAAAATTTTATAAAGCGGATTTTAATAAAAATGGTGATTTTGTTTTTTTTTGTAAATATTTTTTATGCTTTCGTTTTCCGCGGTAACCTTACCGATATCTCACAGTATTGGGCTTTGCGCTTTTGGGATGAAAGGTTTTTCAAAACATTAGGATTTATAATCGGTATTCTAATTATAGTGATCTCGAAGATATTGGATTTAATTTTTTAATTTTTTATGCTTTTAAACAAGCACTGTACATATTGAAAAGCCCGCAGCAATTGCATTGATATCAACAGCGGAGTGGCGGGATAGATGGATATTATTCTGCAATATTGTATAGTATGCGAATACGTCTTCTCCTGGACTCGGAATGATTGTGTAAACTTTATTTTGGGGCGTCTCGAATTTTGCGAACATCGCTCGTTTGAAAGCTTATGCACACACCTGTGAACCAGCTTCTTTTAAATACCGACAATTTCAAACAGTCTCAAAATCATAATTTTCAAAAGAAATATTAACTAAGACGGTCTCTTCTATAAATTGCAGCATTGAAGTTTATTTAGCTTTTCACTTGAAACTAAAAGGAATTAATCAAATGCGTGAATTGAAGCTGAAGCAATTTTGTCGTCGTTACTTTTCCATTCTTTCCATGTTTGTCCTGTTAACGATGAATTCTTTTGGAGCATATCTCAGGAATGTTCCTCAATTATTGATGCAGCCGGATGGCACGATCATCCGGTGTTTTGCTTCAGGGGATGAATTTTATAGTTGGTTGCATGACAGCGCTGGTTTTACGATAACCAGGAATCAACAGACAAAATTCTATGAGTTTGCGAATCTTCAGAACAATATTTTAATTCCCTCTGGATTTATTGTCGGAAAACATAATCCGCAGAAGGCGATGATCGCACCCGGTATTAATCCTTCGGCGGATGAAATAATAAAAATACGGAATCGGGCTTTAATGGTCGATTCATCGCTGCCGCAGAATCGCATTTTGGCTCCTAAAACAGGTACAATCAACAATATCGTCATTTTTGTTCGCTTTAGCGGAGAAAATGAGTTTAACGATCCAATATCCACATACAGCGCATTGATGAATGATTCATACAGCGGCGCAAATTCAATGTATAATTATTTTCGAGAGGTATCATACAATACATTGACAGTCACCTCATCATTTTATCCTGCAACAAGCGGAACATACGTTGTATCATATCAGGATAGCTATTCTCGTGAATATTTTATGCCAATAAGTATGGATCCGCAAGGCTATGATGGCGAAACAGAAAGAAGAGATCGAGAACATAGCCTTTTAAAACGCGCTGTAGAATTTGTCGCCTCGCAAATCGCATCGAGTCTGGCGATTGATAATGATGGTGATGGAAATGTAGATAATGTGTGTTTTATTGCTTCCGGCTCCCCGACCGGCTGGAGTCATATACTTTGGCCGCATAAGTGGGAGCTTTATAGTCAGAATGTGTATATCAATGGCAAAAAAGTATCAACTTACAATTTCAACTTGCAGAATTCCATAAAAACAAACAGCGGAGTTGGAGTGCTATGCCACGAAATGTTTCACTCAATCGGGGCACCTGATTTATATCATTACTCTCTGGATTACCAATACCCAGTCGGTTCATGGGACATTATGGAACAGAGCAGCAATCCTCCTCAACACATGGGCGCATATATGAAATACAGGTATGGGACATGGATTCCAACGATTCAAATCATCAATACACCAGGTTCGTATCTTCTAAATCCCCTGACTGAATCTTCCAATAATTGCTATAAAATTTTATCTCCCAATTCTACATCAGAATATTTCATTGTCGAATATCGGAAAAAGACTGGTACATTTGAAAATTCTTTGCCGGGACAGGGATTACTGGTTTATCGAATTAATAGTACTGAAGACGGCAATGGAAATGCAAATGGACCCCCTGATGAAGTTTACATATACCGCCCGAATGGCACCCTTACAAGCGTAGGAAATATTAGCCTGGCTGCCTTTAGCAGTGATGTTGGTCGAACTGATATTAATGATGGTACAAATCCATCTTCATTCCTTTCGGATGGCAGTGCAGGGGGATTACAAATTTCGTCAATTAGTTCATGTGGCAATACAATTTCCTTTACCTTAGGTTCTCCTCAGACCAAATTCATCGATATTGCCCTGGTTCTCGATAAATCCTCAAGTATGAGCTCAGGCTCTGGCAGCTATATGGAACTTGCAAAAGCCGCTGCTCGCACTTTTGTGGGACACACCCAGATTAACGACAATATTGCAGTAGTCAGTTTTAATACATCAGCAACCGTAAATTTTCCTTTGACTGCAATTACGTCGAATATAGTAAAAGCTAATGCTCAGAATGCAATTGACGCCATTTACAGCTCTGGCAGAACATCTATAGGAGCTGGTATGCGATATGCACAATACGAATTGGATAAGGGTCATACACAAATCCACCAGGCGATGATCCTCCTGAGCGATGGAAAAGAAAATGAAGCCCCCTGGGTTATGGATGAACTACCGAATATTCCTTTCAATACTGATATTTACACGATTGCACTCGGCTTGCAATCTGATGAACCATTGCTACAACATATTGCTACATCGACTGACGGAACATATCATTTCGCACCAGATCCGCAAACGCTTCAAGAATTATATCTTTTCATAAGAGCCAGGGTGACAGGCGAGCAGGCAATTGCGCGTTTCGCCAACACCATCTCTCAGGGGCAGACGAATCAGCATAATGCTTATATCGATTCATATACTACGTTTGTTACTTTTTCATTGACGTTTTCTCAGGGAGATATTGATCTGGAACTTGTGGATCCTTCGGGCATGGTGATTGATGCCGCGAAAGCTGCAAGCGATCCCACTATCACGTATTCGGAAGGTGCAACTTATGATTTTTATACTGTTGATGCTCCGCGCTCAGGGCAGTGGCTATTAAAAGTTATCGGTACAAATGTTCCGGCACCGCAAGATTATATTGTTACATTATTCGGCGCTTCGAATCTACGCATGGATACCTATTTCGGTAAAAATTCATACATGACGAACGAACCTATCCTCGTTAAAGCTAAAATATTGGCAAATAGCACACCTGTAACAGGCGCATCGGTTATTGCTGAAGTACAGCAGCCAGGCAGCAGCTATGCATCGCGAATGATTGATCAAAAAGAGAATTGTAGGATAGAGAACCACGATGGAGCGTCGACCTCCGATGCAATATCAATAATGTCAGGTTCTTTGGTGCTTTACGATGATGGAACCCACGGCGATGATGCGGCAAACGATGGCGTGTATGCAAATTACTATCGAAACACATCCAAAGATGGTAGCTATAATTTCACAATCACTGCTACCGGAATTGCACCCGGCGGTGGTCAATTTAGCCGAATTGGTAAAATATCAATTTTCGTGGAACCTGCGACCGGTCCAACCACCATCACCCTCACCTCGCCCAATGGTGGTGAAACCTGGTATGTCGGCAATTCTTATCAAATTACCTGGACTTCGGATAATTATGTCGGGCAGGTGATGATTGAAATCTCGACAACGAATGGCACCAGTTGGTGGGATGTGACCCAGGGTCAATTTGCATCCAATAGCGGTAGCTACAATTATACGCCCGTCCCAGAGAATGTGTCGGATAATTGCTATTTCAGGGTTACTTCAATAGAAAATCCGGCAGCCAGCGACCAGAGCAATGCAACATTTAGAATTCTAATAGGCTCGGGCGGCATAAAGCATTATGTTGCCGCGCAACTGCCGCAAAATGTTTCACCCCCAATAGTTGATGGTCAATTGAATGATGTCGCCTGGACGTATGCGACTGGTGATGCCCTGCTGGATCGAGGCGGTACACCCGATGCATGGCTGTCGTCCTGGACAAATTTTTCAGATAATCAGGTTAAATGGCGTTTGGTTTGGAGCGCTCAAACCAATTTGATTTACGGTGCTGTCGAAATTCAGGATGACGTCGCGGGTGCGTCAGATAATATTCCGGAAAATCTCTGGCATGATGATACTATTAATTTATATGTTGATGGCGATAAAAGCGGTGGGGTATTGTGGAATAATCTTGGTAATGCGCAGCATTGGTTCATCCGTCGGGATAATCTCAAAAATTTAAACTACACTGCCGGACCCTATACTGGCTCGGTAATTACCTCGTCAATCCAATATGGAGCCAATGGCAATTGGAAGCTCGAATTTGCCATGAAAATTTACGATACTTATCCATCGATCCAAAAAATACTCACTGCCGGGAACGTTATCGGGTGGGATGTCTGGTACGATGATTCGGACAATGCGACGTGGTCCGACAATACCTGGAGGCGCGATCATCAGGTTGGTTGGGGATATTCAGGTCCATGCTTTAGCAATGCTATTTATTTTCATGAGCTTGAATTGGGAGCAGCGCCTTCTGTTCCCGTCCTCTCTATTAATCCGACAACTCTCGATTTTGGGAAAAGCGAAACAATTCTGACGCTTCAGATTTCGAATGCAGGTTCAGGTACCCTGATCTGGCAAATTACGGAATCCCCGGAAAAATCCTGGATCACGTCTATCAATCCATCGAGCGGAGCGAACCCCGGCACGGTTGCAATAACAGTCAATCGAAATTTTTTGAGCTCGCAAAATGATAACGGAACACTTTCGATCACATCCAATGGGGGCAATCAATCGGTAAGTGTGTATATTGCAAAAGAAGAGGGAAACCTTCCAGCCCATTGGGATTATACTTCCACCACAGGGAATAGCGCTACTGCGATCTTGTTGACCAGTGCGAATCCCAATATCAATGGTGCACCGCTGCAAACAGGTGATTATATCGGTGTTTTCACTCCCTCAGGACTCTGTTGCGGGCATGCCCAATGGCAAATTAACCAGAACTTATCAATTACAATTTGGGGAGATGACGATCAAACTACCGAAATCGACGGATTTAAACCGGGTGAACTAATCCTCTATCGGGTTTATAGAACGAGTGAGCAAAAAGAGTGGTCTAATGTGGAAGTAGGTTATCAGGAAGGAAGTGGATTCTATTCGGTCAATGCTATTTTGACAATAAACAAATTCAATGTGTCCGATGCCACTACGATGATGTTGAATTTGGTGCAAGGCTGGAATATGTTTTCTATCAATGTAATGCCTTCGGAACTCAGTATAGCGAATTTGATGTCGCCGATTGTGAATCAAGTAAAAATTGTCAAGGATAATATTGGTCGTAGCTATATCCCGACTTATGGTATCAACACGATTGGGAATATCAATGTGTTTGAAGGGTACCAGGCTTATATGAATTCAACGACAACATTGACGGTCGTTGGTGATCAAATGAATCCGAATAGTCCTATTTATCTGGCTCAGGGATGGTGCATGGTCAGCTATCTGCCTCAAAGTCCAATCGATGCCGCTTCCGCATTATCAACCATTCAAAGCCAATTAAAAATTGCTAAGGATAATGTGGGAAAAACCTATATTCCCCAATACGGAATTAATACGATCGGTGATATGCTGCCCGGGCAGGGCTATTTGCTTTATCTGACTTCACCTGCCACTTTGGTTTATCCTTCGAATAATCAAGCAGCGAGGGCTCCCTGGCGCTCGTTGCCAAAGGAGCATTCCGAACAACAAGTGGCTTCCCACCATTTTGACGTTACGACTAAAACTGGAAGCAACGCCGTCATCGTCATACCTGCCGAAATTGAACCACGTTACGATAATGACCGTCGATTGGATATTGGCGATGAAATCGGCATTTTTAATTCAGATGGACGTTGTTGCGGTGCCGCTGTCTGGCAAGGACAGAATGTCGCTATTACAGTATGGGGTGATGATGAGCAAACGGATGAAGTGGATGGATTGCAAACCGGGAAGCCGTATGAAATGAAAGTCTGGTGCAAAGCTGAAAATAATGCATATCCGGTCAGGTTGGTATTAAATAACCAATCTGAACATTTATTTCAGCCCGATGGATACTGGATTTCTGGCAGTATGATCATAAGTACACAGCCCACTCAGGCAGTCAATTCACAAGGCATATCAGTGCCCGCCGCGTATCGCTTGCTGCAAAATTACCCGAATCCTTTCAATTCAGAAACATCAATAGAATTTCATTTGCCCGCCCCGAGTCAGATATCGTTGAAGATTTATGACCTTCAGGGTCACGTAATTTATAGTCTGGCGGAAGGAAAAATTGATGCTGGCTTCGAGAAAGTGCGTTGGAATGGGTGTGATATGAACGGCAAAACAGTTCCTTCCGGCATATATTTCGCTAGAATCGATATAAACGCATCTGAATCCGAAAGACATGGATTTTCTGATGTTATAAAATTAATCATGATGAAGTAATTTTCCAGTTCGTGCAAGCGTTCCTTTCATTCATGATCCAGATGAAGACTTGAAATTCAATAATGTTTTTTACTGGATTTTCAATTTGTTCGATCCCCCCTCAACGCACCACAAGCGCCAAAAACGATGTGATGCCCTATTTTAATAAAGCATCGCATCGCTTCCCCTCTTAAATCCACCGTGCAAGCAATTCACAAAACACACCTGTGTATTACATATCTGAAATTTGTTCTATCCATTCATTTTATCGTGTTATTCCTGCTGGCAGGCGCTTTCCTTGTCTGGATCGGTTAGAATTACCTTCTGGTAAGTTTTTAAATTTGCATTCGGGCGATAAGAAAAATATAATAATCGGTAAAATTAAAAGATACAATATAGAAATCCCTGTAAGTTATTATATTTGTTGCACCCTGTTACAAATTGTCTCTGCTTAAAACAAATAGAATTATCGGATAGTAAAATTACTGAATAGTAATTCCCCCTAACTGTTTTAATTATTTTGAAATATCAGTTTCAAACCATTTATACAATTCTGGCATATTTTTTGTCAATGTTACATGATATTTCTTTTATTTGATTGTAATTATTTAAATAATAATCCTCAAAGGTTATCCAGATACACATATTAAATTTTCAGTTGAAGCACAGAAAGAGTTAAAAAGCGATTTAAGCCGGCATCGATTTCGGGGGCGATTTAAAAAGTCATCACATCCATCAAAAAGCTCAAAATTGATTTATGAAACCAAAAACTTATTATCGTTCGATTAAGAAGCGAATTGAACAAGAAACGCAACAGCGTAAGGGTGAATCCGAGTTTCAAGCTGGCTCAGGAAAGGAATCTCAGCCGCAAGAGACGTATGATTTTCAAAAACCGGTTCTTCAAAAATTACCCAGGCATCTAAAAAAAGGAGTATTCGGTAATCTGGATTTTCGCTTTCTGGCGATTCTTGTATTTTCTACGATTTTTAATCTGCTGCTTTTTTATATACTTTATAATACCGCATCATTTGAGGTAACATCCGACGATATCAGCAGAATGCAACGGCACTACGCGAAATTGATATTAAATAGCCCTTCAAGCAATACAGAGCCTGGCGAATTGAATTCGGATGTTCACGCATTCGATCTGCACCCGGGATCGAAAATTGAAAACGAGCCCTCACCGGAGCCCCCGGCTGAGACCGCAAAAGACCTTGCCGAAAAGCAACCTCGTCAAACACGTCGGGCGCGTGCTGATGACTCTGAGTCTCGTGAGTCAGGAGATTTCAATTTAGACAATGATGCTTCCGCCGCGGATAGCAAACGAGGCGCACTTGTCGCCAGGGTTAGCGATATGGGTGTGCTAGAATACATGCAGCGAACGGTGATCACCAGTGACATTGACGATGATTTTTTAATATACGCGGATGCGGTCAATAATAATTTATTAAGAACACTCGATGGGATGGATGCTGAGGATCTGAATAAGGCGAAATCCCTTGCGAATGAAATGGCAGAAAAAGATCAATCAAACAGATTGCGCAAAACCCTTGACATGCAGCGATCTTCAGGCAGCACGAATGCGAAAGACCTATTCGGCAGCGATAATCCCCTGGAGGAGGTCGCTTCGATACCTATCGGAAAAGTTGAGCATTATGAAAAAATACCTGAGCCGCTCGATGCACTGAGCAAACGGCGAAAACGCAAGGTGCAACGAACTGCTGCTGAAATATCGGAAGTGATTCGTTTGCATAACAAAGCCATTCAAGATTGCTATAAGCAGGCATTGAGAAAAAATGTCAGTCTTAAGGGTAAAATCGTTGTCAGATTTTCAATTAGTCCCCTGGGACGTGTCACCGATGTTACGATTGTATCTTCGAATTTAAATAACGAACGCATGGAACGCTGCATTGTAAATCGCATGCGTCGCTGGAATGATTTCGGTATTTGTGAGACTCAAAAACAAGATATCTCCCTCAAGCAATCTTACGTGTTCGGATATTGAAAAACGATTTTGCTGGCTTTTAATTATACGAGCATTGGCAAATGGCGATAAAAAGTCTCTCCGATAAACCAGAGTGAAATTTTTTATCGCCATTTTTTTATGTGGAAATGATGACGGTAACCTGCTATAACTCCATGATCTTTATTGACCCACCTGACGTTCTCAGTTTGAGCAACGGACCTCCGCCATTTATTTGCCCTTTCAGCTTATTGGATTTGAGCAGTGAACTGACTGTAAGCGGCAACTCACAACTCACCTTTCCGGCAGAGGTGGCGGCATCAACATCGATTGCGATATCGGATTTCATGTACACCTTGATAGTGCCGCCGGATGTTTCGAGCCGGCAGTCCTGGTTTAGCTGTTTGGTGAGTTCAACCCGGATACTGCCTCCTGACGTTGACGCATCGATATTCCCTTCGATATGCATCAACTTCAAACTACCTCCGGAAGTATGTGCCGATACATCCCCACCGCTGCCATCCAACGTAATGCTGCCGCCTGAAGTTTTAGCATTGATCGTTCCTGATGTTTTGCCGATTGAAATGCTGCCACCAGAGGTTTTCACGTTTACAATCCCGTCAGCGCCTGCCAATGTAATACTGCCCCCGGACGTTCTGGCGTTCACGTTGCCGGCGATATCACCGAGTTTCAACGATCCACCCGATGTCCTTAATTCCATGTCCCCTTTTAAGTCACTCACTGAAATGCTTCCGCCTGAGGTTTCGATATCGAGGTTACATGCTTTCGGAACGCTTACTACGAATTTTACCCGTAATTGCCGATTTCGAATTTCATCCGGAAACTCACCGCGAATCTCCAGACCATCGTCCAGCTTTTTATAAATAACCTTATATTGTCCAAAAAGCTCTTCGGCATTGCTTTTGCTAGTTTGGTTCGTCTCTTTGATAACGATCACCTTAATTTCATTCCTATCCCAAGATTCGATGGTGACACTGCCGAAATCAGCATCGATATTGAGATTCCCGTTTGGTCGGGCGTCGAACACTTGTTCGGTTCGTTCCTCGTGCGCCAGAGCCTCGGTCAGGAAAAATGGTGCAAACAGGCATATCAATATCATCGACATGATAGCGAGGCAAAATTTTTTTGCCTTTGTCTTTTTATACATTTTGGCTCCTTTTGGTTAATTGATTCAGAGAGCTGCAAATAGGCGGTCTGCGTTTCCAA
>JAFGMA010000266.1 GCA_016927835.1 Candidatus Zhuqueibacterota bacterium
ATGTGCGACACGTTCAGCCTTGAAGGGGGATTGAACCTCGCTCTTTTATCATTTTATTTCAACTTAACGTTGTAGTATTAGTCACTTAAGAAATTTAAAAAAGTGACTTATTTTATCCCACCTCCTAAATGTCCATTTGGGTGGTGATTTGATGCTTGATTCGATTCAATCACCTTTAAATTGCTTATCAGGCGCTTTCGTCTTTCAGGACATTTTCCTTCTCATCATCGAAAGCTTTCTTGGCAGCCTTGACAGCATCTTTCACCTTTTTCTTTTTCGATTCGACGGTTTCCTTGCTTACGCCGACTTTATCAGCGGCTTTTTCAACGACATCTTCGACTGCATCTTCAAGCGAATCGACAACTTTGGCGCCGCTTTCCATGATTTTAGCCGCCTTCTCTTTGGCTTCAGCCAGTTTGGCTTCAGCTTCCTTCAGCAGGCTATCCGCGGCTTTTTTCCCTTCTTCAAGGATTGCGTTGGCTTTCGTTTTGAAATCAGCCAGAGCCACGTCAGCGTCTTCTTTCAAATCTGCGGACTTCTTTTTAATATCTTCACGAAATTCCTTGCCTGTTTTCGGCGCGTAAAGCAGTGCAAACCCGGCGCCCAGAATCCCGCCAAATAAAAATCCCTTGAAAAAACTGAGGGCAGACGAGACTTCATGATCGTTATTGGTACTCATGGGGACCTCCTTATAAATTTGGTTTATCGTTAAACATGCATTGATGGTTTTGAATTCAATACACGCAAAAATGGAAACACCTGTTTATTTATACGTTACTACATCTTCGTGCGGTTACCCTGGCTGTGCCAGGTTGTTTATTGATGCGCACGCATTTCGTCATAAGCAATTTTTATAAAGCCATCACCTTCGCAATTTCCAGCAGTTGACTGTCGATTTCTTTACGCTTAGTCCAGGTGTCCTGAAGCGGGGTTAGCACGATTTTGGAATTGACTTCGCCAACCATGACATCGGTTTTGCCTCCCACGAGGGCGTCGACAGCATGGAAGCCCAGTTTTGTAGCCAGAACGCGATCGTTCGCGCTGGGCGATCCGCCGCGTTGAATGTGTCCCAAAATGCAAACGCGAGAATCCAGACCAGTCCTCTCTTTTATTTTATCGGCAATTGTTAGCGCATTTCCAGTCTCTTCGCCTTCTGCGACCACAATAATGCTGCTGGTTTTGCCTTTTTTAATGCCCGCCAGAATGCGATCGCACAATTCAGGAAGCGAGGTTGGCGTTTCAGGGATAAGTATTTCTTCGGCGCCGCCGGCGATCCCAACTTCCACCGCTATGAATCCGGCGTAACGTCCCATCACCTCAACCAGAAAAAGCCGATCGTGCGATGCCGCCGTGTCTCGTATTTTATCGATTGATTCCAAAGCGGTATTGACGGCTGTGTCGTAGCCGATCGTGTAGTCCGTACCATACAGATCATTATCGATTGTACCCGGCAATCCGATGACCTTGATGCCTTCTTCCTTGTATAGAAGGTGCGCTGCGTGAAAACTGCCGTCGCCGCCGATGACTATCAGACCATCGATTTCATTGCCCCGCAAAATGCGTCCGGCTTTTGCCCTGCCTTCGCGTTCGAACATTTCCTTGCAGCGCGAGGTTTTCAAAATCGTTCCGCCGCGCTGGATTATGTTGGAAACAGAACGTAATGTCAATTCAACCATCTGCTGTTCCAGCAAGCCGGCGTAGCCGCTCTCGATGCCCAAAATTTTACAGCCCCTATTAACTGCGTTGCGTACAACCGCACGGATGCAAGGATTCATACCCGGCGCGTCGCCACCACTCGTCAAAAGACCAATTCGTGATATCATGTGCAGTATCCTTTTGGATTCATCTTTACCAGTTCCAGAAATTCATCTTCAGTTAAAATGGTCAAACCTGATTGCCGTGCTTTATCGGCTTTGGAGCCGGGATCATCGCCCACCACGACATAATCGACTTTTTTGCTCACGGAGGAAGAGACTACCCCGCCCATCGATTCGACTCGTTCCTGGGCTTTACCTCGTGAAAGGGATTTCAGAGTGCCTGTGAAAACGAAGCTTTTTCCCGCGAGCCTGCCCGATGAGGATTTGGCAGGCGCACCTAATTCTACCCCGGATTCGATCAATCGTTCAATAATCTTTATGTTTTCGGGTGACTCGAAAAACTGGACAATGCTCTGAGCCGATTGTGGTCCGATACCATCAATCGCCTCGAGTTCTTCCTGCGTCGCATGGCGCATTTTATCGAAATTTTTGAAATGATCGCTCAGGAGGTGCGCTACATGTTCACCCACGAAGCGGATACCCAGGGCGAAAATGAGCCTGGCGAGAGGGCGTTTTTTGCTCCCTTCAATGGCATCGAGCAGGTTCTGCGCCGACTTTTCCGCCACCCGCTCCAGATTCGCCAATTGATCCAGGATTAGCCCGTACAAATCAGCCACATTTTTCACCAACCCGCTGTCAACCAGTTGAGCTACAATTTTATCCCCCATTCCTTCGATATCCATGGCGCGCTTGGCGGCGAAGTGTTTGATGCCTTCTTTCAGTTGCGCCGGGCAGGATAAATTCTGACAGCGATGAGATGCTTCGCCTTCAACGCGCACCACGGCTGATCCGCAAACCGGGCAGGTTTCGGGCATTTTAAAGGGCTTTTCACCTTTGGTGCGCCGGGATGCGATGACTTTGACCACTTCGGGGATCACATCGCCCGCGCGCTGCACCACGACCCAGTCGCCGACTCGAATATCCTTGCGATCGATTTCATCCTGGTTATGCAGGGTTGCGCGACTCACTTCAACGCCGCCGATTTTGACCGGTTCCATCAGCGCAACCGGGGTCAACGTTCCGGTACGCCCAACCTGAACGATAATGTCCAGGATTTTGGTCGTTTCCTGGCGCGCTTTGAATTTATACGCAATTGCCCAGCGAGGGCTGCGGCTTTTTTCGCCGGCTTTTCGCTGCAAATCGAGTTGGTTGACTTTCACGACAATACCATCGATCTCGTACGGCAGTTGTTCGCGCAATTCATTCATATATGCATAATATTCAATTACCTCATTTATTCCATCGCATTTTCGAATATGCAGATTGACCATCAACCCCCACTTGCGATATATTTCTAAAATATGCCACTGGCTGTCAAAGGCTATTCCGATAAACTGACCGATACCATAACAAAAGAAATCCAGCGGGCGGCTCGCAGTGATTTTTGAATCCAGTTGGCGCAGGGAACCGGCAGCAGCATTGCGCGGATTCGCGAACAGCGGTTCACCCTTGGCTTCGCGCGTGGCGTTCAATTGCCGGAAGGCATTCAATTTGATGATCACTTCTCCACGCACTTCCAGCCGGGAGGGGAAACCCTGCACATCCTTTCTGAGCTTCAAAGGTATTGTTTTGATGGTTTTCAAATTTTGCGTGATATTTTCACCGGCTATCCCGTCACCCCGCGTTGAGCCGCTGCTGAAAATGCCATTTTCATATACCAGTTCCACCGCCAATCCGTCCAGCTTGGGTTCAGCTACGTATTCGATGCGCCCCGATGTCTCGAGCAAGCGTCTCACGCGCCCATCAAAATCGCGCAATTCGCCTTCGGAAAACGCATTGTCGAGACTGAGCATGGGAATCGTATGTGTGATCGTTTCGAATTCGGTCAGCGGGGCGGCGCCCACGCGTTGAGTGGGAGATTCGGGAGTGATTAAATCCGGATGTGTTTGCTCCAGTTCGATTAATTCGCGCAGCAGGCGATCATATTGGGCGTCTGAGATTTCCGGATCATCCAGCGTATAATATCGATAATTATGATGCTCAATTTCCGCACGCAACTGCTCGCATCGCTGACGTGCCTCTTCCAGCGTCATGAATCCTCCGAAATTAATATTACCGGTGATTAGACACGCTTGCTTTTCGATTTGCCACTAAATGATGATTAATTGAAGACTGTGATTCAAATATCTGCACGCACCGCGGGAATCCATTTTGTGGATGCCCGATAATTACTCCCAAAAAGAAGACTTCGGGCATGACTGATGAGCCTCACCTGATAGCAGAAAGATACAACCATTTCATTATAAAATTGAGAAGTGTTAGTATATACTTAATTTTACGATAAAATGCAAGCAAAAAGTATTGAAGCGGGGTAATGGCTCAGTTATGGGAATAGAATTGGTTTTTTAATCCTTCAAAGGATTCAAACCTTTGAAAGGTTAAACTGCGCTACCAAGAACTCTGAAATAAAAGCGCTGCTTCCCCCGCAAAACCGGTTCATCAAGGCATTGGCAATTTTTGATTCAAAGTCACCTGCTGACAAAAAGCGGAACGTTGCTCTGCCTCGAAATGCGCTTCGCACGAAAGGGATTCCTTCTTATTGCTGCCACTTCATTTTCAATTTCGGACTTTTGAGCACCTCGGGATTGATGACAAATTGGGGCAATCGTCCTTCCAGAAATGCTTTGATATCATCTAAAATCATGTAACGGATATCCCAGCCACCCTCTTCGCTGTACCAGGCAACGTGAGGAGATAGAATAACATTTTCCATATTCAGCAATTCGAAATCGGGCGGCGGGGGTTCATCTTCATACACATCAAGTCCGGCGCCGGCGATGACACCTTTTTTCAGGGCGTCGATCAAATCGGCTGTGTTGACAATCGCACCGCGAGCGGTATTGATCAGAATGGCTGATTTTTTCATCAGGCGCAGGCTGTTACGATTGAACATGTGCCGCGTTTCCTCAGTGACCGGAACGTGGATCGCGACGACATCCGCTTGTTTGAGTACCGTTTCAAAATCAGTGTGTTGCGAGCCCAACTCATTCCAGCGCGCTGCCGTCAAATACGGATCGCAGACCAACACATTCATCCCGAAGCCGCTCACTCTTTTGAGGACGCGCGAACCGATATTCCCGCAACCGATGATTCCCAATGTTTTTCCCTTTAAGCGATAAAGCGGATATATGCTATCGGAGCTCCACTTGCGCGTTTTAATCCAGAAATTGAGCATCCGTTCCTGTATTTTCTTCTTCCGAAAAGTGTCGAAAATCAGCATCAGCGTATGTTCGGCAACGTCTTCGCTGGATGCAGTGGCTTCATTGGCGAACACGATACCGTTTTCGGTGGCAGCGCGCACATCCACGTTATCGTAGCCGATCCCGTGGCGAATGAGCAGCTTCACATTGTCGATGCCTGCCATGACTTCGGCGTCGAAGCGCGCCATATTGGTGAGTAAACCATCCGCATCTTTAAATGTTTCAATGAGTTCTGCAGCCGATGCATCTCTTAACTGGTAATGCTGGAATTCGATGTCCAGGTCTTTGCATTGCTCCTCTTCCCACTTCAAATCGCGTTCGATAAAGTCGGTCACTTTAAACATGATTTTTTTTTCCACAGGTGAAAGTCCTCCTTATCTTCAAAATTATTAGAGTTCTGGAAAATGAAGAAAAATGTCATTTCGAGCGAAGCGAGAAATCTGGATAATAGATTGAAATTAAAGGGTAACCAGATTTATCACTCCACTTCGTTTCGTTCGAAATGACACCAAAATCACTATTTTGCAGTACCCCATCAAAATTATTTGAAATCAATCCCGGCAGTGCATCATAAATTCGGATTCAAATGGATGATCGGCTTCGGTTGTGTCAAAACCGCATTTCGGAGCAGGATAAAATAGCCGGATTCGCTGCACCCCACAAAATCGAGTCGCTCGTCAGCGTCCCAGTCGATGAGGCTCGGTTGAAATCCATGCGACGAGTACGCAATCGGTTCGTCCCAGCGCTTCATAATTTCGGGCTGGGCAAAAACAGGCTGCTGTTTCGAGCCAACATTTTTAATGAAAAAAAGACTGTGTTTATTGCCCCGGAATAAATTTTGGGTCATGATGATATCGATTAATCCGTCATGATCCCAGTCGCAATTCCGGAGCTTGATATATTTATTGCCATCTTCCAGGATTGGTGACCCATCTTCAAAATAGAGTTGCTCACCTGGCTTCAATCGCAAAGCGCCGCTTTGGGAACGGTAGCGTCGGTAGAGCACCAGGTTTTTTACTCCATTCAAACAAATAATATCTTCCAAACCGTCTCCGGTGTAATCTGCAATTGCCAGCCGGGTACGCCAGTAAAACGGGCTTTCGGTTTCTTTGGGATAAACGAAATCCAGCGTTTTGAGCCGCGTCTGTTCCCGTCGCTCGGGTGAATCAGAATAGCGATCGGGCAGGATTTGGTGTTGCGGACCGAATTTGGGGCGACCCGGTTCGCCGATATTCGGGAACCAGAACACGCGGTTGGTTTCATTCGGCACGATCAGATCGAAAAGACCGTCCCGGTTCCAGTCCATGCACGCAACAGAGGGATAACCCATCGCTCCGTGCCAGTGGTGCCCGCCGAAAATGCCGTCGCGGTAAATCCGGATCTGCTTGCCATTGGCTTCGATCCAGACCGGCGCCTTGAACCGGGGATTTTGGCGAGTGCCAATATTTTCATATAAATGAATCCTGCCCCAGGCTTCACCCGCGAGTAGGTCAAAATCACCGTCATCGTCCCAGTCAACCCATTCCGGCTTTTCCTGATGACCGCCCACCAGCGGACCCCGGATTTGGCGCAGATGTCCTGCCGCCCGGAAAACGGGCTTCCCATGCTCAATTGCGCGTTCAAACAGGATATTTTCATCGCCACTCATCAAGCCCTGGTGATCATCCCAACGTACCCAGCGATAGCCACGCAGATCCGCCGGAAGATCCTCAATCGAGGTTGCGGATTCAAATAGCGGCGGATTGCCTCCCAAATTTCTATACCAGAAAACTTCAGGATGGTCGGAATAATGGTTGTTACCAACGATATCAATTTTGCCGTCATCATCGACATCGCCCAGCGATAAAGTATGGGCGCTATTCATGCCGGTCACCGGTTTGCCCTCGGATGTGAAAAGCACCTGCGGCGCTGCCAGTTCGGAGACACCGGAATCATCGGCTGCAATATTGCGATAGAAATGAACCGTAACTTCGCGCATGGATCCATCGGGCGATGTGCGAATGCCGACTAAATCAACGCGTCCGTCACCATCGAGATCTTCCGCATCGACGGCGGGCACATACGCGTTATCAATAATCTCGTTCGCCGGATAGCGTTTAGTCTCTTTCAGCAGCGGTATACTATTTCGGTCAAGATAACCGGTATTTTTATAAAAGAAGAAGAAAGGCGTTCGCCGATCGATTGAAACAAATAACAGATCACCCAAGCCATCCGTATCCCAGTCCACCGGTTTGATCCAGTTATAACGGGCATGCAATGGTTCATAACCGAAGTCCTTGGTTGCCGTGGGGATCGTGTGAAGGCGGCAGCAATATTTAACGATAATGTTTTTTTCGCTTTTCTCAGAACCGCGATAGAAAAACACGCCATCGTCAGCCCAGCTAAAACGCTCACTGTAATGATTTAGTGACAATGCATCGGTTATGCCGTCACCATCATAATCGGCGACCAGGTTTCCGGACATTGAAACCAGCGGAACCGGTTCATCTGTATTATAAAGCAGTTCATCGCCGACACCGATGGCGGGAATATAGTCACGAGCCTGCCGGGGATGCTCGGCATTCACATCGAACCAGATGCGGTATTCGGTCATTTTCGGATTTTCCGCGAGCCACCACACATAGCCTTTACTTTGATACTTGAAATGTTCGGAAATGCGGTAATCCACGGATTCGAAGCTATCGGATTGAGGATTTTTGCCTTCGACTTTTATTGAATGGCGATCTAATTCTCCGTCAATACCAGCCGCGGTGAGGTGGGCGGAAAAATCAATTTCAGCTTCGCAAGGTGTGTTGGATAGTGTGATGCTGCCGGCTTCGATTTTTGCCGTGATGCTGAAACGCGGTGCATCGGAATGATTTGACGTACAGGTAAAACTGATCAGGATCAGAATGAGTAATGCCAGGCATTTCTTCATTTCGGGATGATTTCCTTCCGTTGCCGGTGATCTTCGTTCGTAGAAATTTTTAAAAAAGGTAAAAATTTCGGAATGTAAATTGATAAAAATATAGGTAAATGTCAAGAGAAAAAAGCTGAATTTGGTAATGCCTCAGTTATTGGTTTTTTTCATGGTTTACAGTGCCTCTGAGGTTCCCAAACAGGAGTTTGGGAACCAGAAACTGAGGGATTACTCGATTAATAATTAATAGGTTATATTTGCCTTAAATATTTTTGAGGAAAGCAATGTGCCAGACACCTTTGAACTGCCTGGCACATTTGGCGGAGATTGTGGGCGAGGAAAACCTATTGCATCAACAGCATTTTCTTTGTCGCTGAAAACGTGCCGGAACGTAATTGATAAAAATAAATACCAGTCGGCACCATTTTGCCGCTGTCACTTCTGCCATCCCAAACAAGCTGATGTATGCCGGCGGGTTGGCGCTGATTAACCAGCGTGCGGATGCGTTGCCCCAGAAGGTTGTATAGTTCCAGCTCAACCAATCCAGCTTCAGGCAGTTGATAGCGAATCACCGTTTCCGGATTAAACGGATTGGGGAAATTTTGATTGAGTGCAAAGCAAGCGGGCATTTCGCATTCTTCGTTCGCATTAACCGAAGATGGACCGCTGTCACCGAACCAATGGAGTATCCTGTCAAGCATTTCACTGGCGCTGTGTTCATACGGACCAGTTATCCCTTCAAGTCCAAATGCCAGGTATACCAATTTTGCACCGGTTGTTTCGTTTTCATATCGCAGCCCGGCACTTGCGCCGTCCGGAGTATATTTGAAAATTTGCTCTGCGGGTGAAATTATGGAAATCGCATCCAGCGACGTTTGATTGTCTGCGCCAATATATTTGCCACTAAACAAGCCTCTTATTCCACCCGAAATCGGATCCCCGGATATTCCCATCACCCACACAACATTCGCACTGTCGGAGATGTAGTCAGCATGCAGGTAATTCGCGTAGAATGCAGAATCACTTGCTGTGCCATTTTCGACGAGATCGTAGCCAATATTCTGTCCGGTAAGCAGCAATTTCCCACCGCTATCCAGCAACGCAGCAATTGTGGCTTGCTCCTCAGAAGTCAGTGTTTTTTCTCTGTCATCTCCGGTGAACCAGATCACCACCTCTTCATTACACGGAAATAAATCGACCGATGGACAGCCCTTTTGAGAGATTTTCCAATCCAGCGGCAATAAGCCATTCTCCTGCAAATGGATTTTGTAATAGCATTCATAAGAGCTGCCAGCATCATCATCAATCAAAATTACCTTCGAAGTTCCGATAACGATCTCGAAACTATCATTCCACTCTTTTCCGTCATTTGAGGTGATATGCAATGAAAATGTATCGACATGAGCGCATGAGGTTTCACTGACGCTAAATGAAAATGGATTGTCTTGATTCGAAACAGGTTGACGGCTTCCCGGATCACCAAAGCTTGCTGTTGCATTTATCAACTGAACATCCGGATTTTCAGTCGCAATCGTTGCTGAAATTCCTGTAGCAGCTATACCCAGGTTATACAACGTCACAATCAGATTCACACGTTCACCTGCATCGGCTCTGCCGTTATGATTGCCCAGGCTATCATCCAGACTGTGATGGGAATAAAATACGAAAGGCTCCATCACCGGCGAAGTGGCATATCCGATCCTGGCGCGATGATCGCCGCCTTCCAGTGTATACCGCGCATACCATAGATGATATTGACCATCAAATTTGAGTACGGTATCGGGAGTATAGCCTGCCCCCCATGTCGGAAACGAATTTGTGAATTTGACTGGATTTGACTGCCATTTTGACCACTCAATTCCGTCAGGCGAGATTGCGTAACCAAGCCTGTCATTTAAGTCGGTGGTGCTGCTGGTACCGGTATACCATAATTCATATACGTTATTTATCGCAAGGATTGACGGTGACCAGATTCTGTGGGCGTCCCAATCACCAGAGCCGCCGACACTTAAGACAGGATCGCTATCGGAAAATGGGGACTCACTCGTCAGCGGATCGTTGTGTTTAATCCAATGAATCCCATCAGTAGAAGTGGCATACCCAATTTGTTCGATTGATTCCGCGATGTAGACATTGGTTCCGCCCCAGTACCACAGTTTATACGTATCGCCTTCTTTGATCACCGAGGTTGCTTCAATGTATCCTTCGTCCCAGTCATCGAGAGGACCTCTTTCAAGAACCGGATCCGGATGTTTATTCCAATGAATGCCATCGAGGGAAGTTGCATAGCCAATGATTTTGCCAGTGGACCAGCCTGCATTGTACCACATTTTAAACATATCGCCGTCTTTGATGACTGCACCCACGCCCACATGCCCATTCTCCCAGGACAGGTCCGGCGTGAGAACCGGATTTTGCGCCAATCGATGCCACTCAATTCCATCGAGCGACCAGGCATACCCGATCTTCATGTATCCATCAACGATTCCGCTGGTGGCAGTTCCGGAATACCATATACGCAAGGTATCGCCGTCTTTAATTACCTTTGGTCGAAGAACTGCCGCAGCATCCCATTCCCCCGGTGCACCGTAATCCAAAACCGGCTGATCACTGACTTCCGTCCACTCGATTTGCGCCAGAAGCGCCTGCGAGCCAAACAGCAACACTGCATAAATAGCGATTAAAGTGAGTAACGTTTTCATAGTCATACCTCCAAAAGCAAGTAAGAGATAATTTAGGTTATGATTAGCGGATTATGGTTTCCGCTAAAAGAAAAATGCTTAATATTTTTGATTATCTCATCAATAGACATTTTTTAGTAGCTGAAAAATCTTTTGCCCTGACACGATAGAAATATAGTCCTGAAGCCACTGATGCTCCTGTTTCATCCCTGCCATCCCACAAAGCAGTGTGGCAACCGGCAGGTTTGTTTCCGGTGATAAATCGTCGTACTTCATGTCCCTGCAGATCATATATGGCTAATATCACATCTGCTGCCTTTGGTAGATGGTATTCAATAATCGTCTCTGGATTGAACGGATTGGGATAATTTTGGAGTAACTTGAAATCCGTGGGAATGGCTGAAGCATCCTTTTTTGATATATCCAGGCTTAGATCTGCCACAAATTCGGTCAGCACTGAAAAGCTATTGATCTGATAGGTATTCTGATGATTCTGCTGAAAACTGATCCGGACCGGATATTCGAGATTTGCATTCTTTCTCCAAATACGAAAATTCAATATTTCGCCGCTTTGAAAGCCATCCAGGCTGTCGGTCTGGCTATCGTCACCCCAGATAGTGATGGCAACGTTATCGCCTTGCCAGACGTCTGCACCGCAGCAGATTCCGCTTGAATTGAAAACACCGATTTCATCGCTCGCTTCCAGTAAAGTACCATCCGAATAATTGGGATCGATATTTATCGGCAGCACGACGGTGGCATTCTCACCGGTATTGGCGACGAATTGGTAATGCTTGGGAGAAATGAATTTGGCTCCCACTTCTGAAGTGCTGACTAAATTTGGTGCTGAAACCAAATTCAAAGCACCTCCCGACGGATAGTTCAGCGTTCCCCCTGCATTCAAATAAACCTGGTACCCCTGTCCCGGCTTCATTTGACCGATTTGATTGATGCCATAAGCCGGAATATAGCTTTGACCCTCACTGTTTTTAGCAATAACCAATTGGTCAGCGATGCTGGTGAGTGCAATTTCGGCATCGATTGGCACTGTGGGAAGGTAACCAATCATACTCCAGCCCCGGGGGAGAATAATCGGGTGTGGGAGTACTAAAGCGCTCCCTGTTACAACCAAGCTGGTTCCATCTTTCAAATAAACCTGATAGCTTTCTTCAATATTGATTTCACCTATGGTGTTGATCCCATAGGCTGGTATCCAGGTTTGTCCACTGCCATTTTTCACGATGACAATTTGATCGAGTATTGGATTCATCAAAGTCGCAATGTTGAGATCAGCAGGCATGACATTTATTGAAAACATGTTCCAGCCTTTGTCCAGATTGAGCGAAATGCTGCTTATACCAGCGCTAACCGGAACAAAACCCGATACAGCGCTGTAATGGGTGCTACTCATTTCACCTGGGGGCGAAGGCTGTCCCACTGCATCGAATACGCTATGATGAGTTGATTGCGACGTGCCACCCCCCTGGTCTAAAACTGACTTTTTCAGTTTGTAATGGGCGCTGGATTGGGTGAAGGCAACTTCTGTTATTAACCACATGATTATTAAAAAGAGTAGTCGTATGCTGCTTATCCCTTTTTTATGTTTAGAGATTGACATTACTATCCTCCTTAAAATTTAAAGTCTTATTTGATACAGGAGCAAAATTTTTAGCTCCATAAAATTAAGGCTTAAATTGTCCACCATTGCTTAGTTTAAATTCACAATGTACCTTCATTCCATTGGTGGTCTCATTCAAATAGAGAAGGACAGGATTATTTGGATTTCCAATAGTATTCAAAAGACCATTCGCAATGATTTTGTAGCCAGGTTCAAAATAGATTTGAGTTCCAGGTTGCATTGTTAATGTTTGACCTGATGGTACCTCAACATCACCAATAACTGTATAGGGAACTGCTGCGGTCAGGGGACCCCCTTGTCCATCAAAGATGGTGCCGCTTAATGGTATATAGCTCTTTTCTAAAGAAATAAACTCCAGTTCATGAATGTTATTTTCTGTAAAATGTGTATCAATAATCAACATTTTAATCCCGTTTTCTGTACTAGTATGTTCAATATTACCTGCTCCATCTTCAAAGTAAAGTGGGTTTGTCGGAGTCGTATTTTTATAAAATGCCACCCGCAGATATGCTGGTGTGTGCACTGGAACATAGTCGGATGACACTTTAATTCGGACGTATTGCTTCAATTCATTAAAGGTGATAACAATTCGACCTCGAGGATCCCATCCCGAAGCTCCTAGCGGTGAGAAAAACATCATGTAGTCTGTGCCGGATAGCGTAACATACATCTCCCCAAATGCTACGAAATAATCCAAGCCAGCTTCGGTATCGATAAGCGTATTGGGTCCACCATGATATATGCGTTGTCCTCGGATATTTCGATATCGTTCCTCATCAAATGTGATAATCGTTGATTGGGGACCCCCGGAGTATGTTCCCACATAATCCTGATCTGTATAAGTGCCCCCGCCATATATACGCCCTGCTGGCTCAAATGTCCAACCACTTTTCTTGGGAGAAATAGCAAAACCGCCAGGAATATAAACACCTGCTGATATTTCATAAAATCCATTTTGATCTGTTATGGCACGAACATCCGCACCGTTCCGCATCTCCACTCCTCTAATTGGTTCACCCAATTCTGTGCGTATATAACCAGATATAAAAACTTGCCCAAATTGGGCTAACACAATATTTTTTTGAGCTAAGAATATGAACAAAATAGTAAGCAATGAAATGAGCAATTTGCTTTTGTAATGAATATCTAAGTCTCTCATTTTATCCTCCGCCTTACTGCAAAGTCACTAAAACAAGAATTTGTTTTTTCTCCCCAAAGCTCAACTTTTCCATAGCTTTACCCAATATTGAACCCTGAGCTTTGCTATAATCCTTTACCACCATAGCATGTCCCGGAGTCGATGAAGTAGTTAATAAGTCACCGGGTGCTACTTCACCATAGCTTGCATCTACATTACAGTACACCCGACCGGCGAGTGCGACATCATAATCGAATTTCCCGGAACCAAGTTTTACGCCGGAACCCAGTCCATTTGCTCCAGCAATAATTCCAGCTACCCGATAGTCATACGCCATGTTACATTTAGTCAATTTGCCGGGATTATGTGTATCAATGATGAGCACCGTACCTGGATCCATCTTGGATTTATCCGTAACATTAAAGCCTTCGGCGTAATCAAGCCCTTCGCCTATTTCTGCAACCGTATCGCCTGTATTTTCACTCTTCACCAAAATATTGCCGCGAATAGTGAGTTTTTCATCTGGTTGTGTTACCCCGATACCCACCTTGCCCTCGTTTGTAATCGTCATAAGTTTCGTAGCCGAAGATGTCTCAGCGCCTTTGCAAAAATAGATATTCCCAACTTCATCGTTATCCGAATCTGCATTGAGATATAAGCTATGCTCCGCCGCAATAAGTCCCGCTGATGTCATAAGGATATCGGAGCCAACACCCGCATCTCCTTTTCCCTTATCGAGCTTAATTGCTCCGAGATCAAGAGGTGCCTGTGGATGATTAGTTCCGATTCCAAAATTTCCGGAACTATCTATTGTCACCCTTCTTTGGTCGACTGTACCATCGTAGATCATGAATGCACCATTTTCATTGCTTCCTTTGGCGCCTATTGTCCAATTCCGGCTGCCACTATTAAATTGATGTCCAACAGTTCCTGTAGCTCCTGCATCTCCAATCGTTCTGATGTATGTTTGACCCGTTCCCTGAACTTCCAATTTCTGAGTCGGACTCATTTTCCCAATACCGACATTACCGCCATCAGTTATATAGATCCCTTCATCACCTCCATCTCCAGACAACCAGTGTCCCTGTAATTTAATATTTTCTGTGGCGGTATGGTCACCCAGGTTATCTCCCCCGCCACTTGCACTTGCAGAAATCGTAATCTTGTTCGAACCGGTATTGGGCGTAATGGTAACGTTATTGCCAGCTTCGAGATCGATATTACCGCTGCTGTTTGCCGATACGCCATCCAATTGTTGCACAAACGCTGTTGCACTTTTTCCATCCAATTTATCCGCATCATTCGCGCGATAGCTATAACCGATACTCACCAGCCGTTTGCGGGGCGTCATCTCCGGATCGCTTCCCACTTTTAAAGCCAGATATTTATCATTACCATCAAAAAGCGAATATGGGATGGGTGTGACCGATCCTAACAGCACACTGAAAAGCCCTTCGGTGAGGGTGACGCTTTGAGATTCCGACCACTGAGCCGTACCACCTGTCGCCGAATTATATATGCTAAACATAATTGTAAGGTTACCATTAATGGGTGTACCTGATTCGGCGGTGAGCATCCCTTGGTAATTAATGAGTTGAGGTACCTTTGCATTCGCTGCAATTGCTACCAGTAAAAGCATCAAGAACGCTAAATAAGAGTGCTTAAACATGATATCCTCCTTCTAAAATGTGTAACTATGTGATAAGGTAATAAAATAATTCGCTATACTCATTATGGATTAAAATGTAACACATCTGTCATTCAGGAGGAATCTTTTATATTTCGGAATAGGATGTTAATTTTTTACATGTTACGTAATCGCAAAAAGATTCTTCCAGAATGACAAGATCCCGGCAGAAAATTACAAAACAATCCTAAATAAGTATATATGAGATATTGACCGCAGCATTGACTCAACCTGCCTATAGTCAAAGAAAATGCCAGATAAATCTTGATTATCTTTTGAGACTGTAATGATATTATAAATAAAGCATTATGGTATATTATTTTGAGTAGGTGCGAATTTAGGCAGGTGCTGAAGAATTCGACATTTATTGCCTTTAAAGAAGGTTTTAATGTTTTTATTGGAATTATCTTCGGGGAAATTGTCGGGGCAAACGGCAGGGATCATTCGACCGGGGTAAAGGAATTATAAAGCCATTAAAGATTATAAAGTAGAGAATTCTATAAAAAATTGCTTGAAAAAGAGGAAATGTTTTATATATTATTAAAAGCAAGATAAATGGATAATTTTGATAAAGGAGCTATGAAATGTCGATACAAATTATGTCGGTCGATGAAGTCGCAGAATTATTTAAGGTAAAACCAGTGACGATTCGCAGGCAATCAGAGCTTGGAGAATTGCCGGGTTTTAAAATTGGCAAAAGTTGGAGATTTCGCAGAATTGATATTGAAAAATTCATCGATGAGCAAATCGCACAAAAAAAATTCTCAAAAAAAGCTACCAGGCTATGGGATGATATCCATGATGAATTGAAGGTGTCTGAATATACAGGTAACGATGTGCCAAAATTAGTAAGCCAAATCAGGGCAAAATATCCGAAGCCTGAGGGCGCAAATGAAAATCAAGACAGTGATTGATACGAATGTCTTTATCTCAAGCTTTTGGGGTGGTAAGCCAAAAGCGGTCGTTGACTTATGGATCAATGGAAAAATTATTATTTGCCTGTCCGATCCGATTTTGGTCGAGTATTTCCGGGTGATGATTGAAAAGCTACAACTGAGCAAAGAAAAAATCGATAGATTGATTGGGCTTTTCGGCGAGATGCGCAATATTGAGAAAGTGAATCCCAAAATGCATTTTGAAGTCATACTCAAAGATCCGGATGATAACATGTTCATCGACTGCGCAATGGAAGCGGGTGCGAATTTCATCATATCAGGCGATGACCACCTTTTAGAATTGAGTAAGTTTGAAGAAATTAAAATAGTTACACCAGCAGAATTTTTGAGAATTTATATTCGCAGCTCAAAAGCGTAGGAAGTAGAGAGGGCATCTCGCATCATAATTCTTAATCCGGTCGCCTGATCCCCAACCGCTCCATTTTATACCGCATCGTCCGTTCGGAAATTTTCAAGGCTCTGGCGGCTTTGGACTGGTTCCAGCCATTTTCGATCAAGGTGCCTCGAATGAGTTGTGCTTCGTGCTCAGCCAGGTCAGCCTGCAGGGATTTTTGTACTGAAGGAAATTGACGGCGTTTTGTGAGTTCTATATATTCCTCCTGAAATTCTGCCGGGAGAATATCGTGATCCAGCGTGGTCATTTGCGGAGAAGCGAGTGTCACCAGCCTCTCCACAAAATTTTCCAGTTCGCGAATATTGCCTGTCCAGTGTCGGAATTTCATAAAATTCAAGAGTGACTTGTGGAATGCCGCGAGTTTTTTCTGCTGTTGATGCGCGAATTTCGTGAGGAAAAAATGTGCCAGCAGCGGGATATCATCCTGACGTTCATTCAGAGTGGGTATTTTGATCGGATAGACGTGCAATCTATAATAAAGGTCTTCGCGGAATTTCCGGGCGTCCACCATGTCGCTCAATGCAGTGCTGCTAGCTGAAATAATGCGCACATCAACTTTGTGCGGGCGATTGCTCCCGACCGGGCGAATTTCACTTTCCTGCAAAACGCGAAGCAATTTGGCTTGCATGCTCTGCGGAAGATTCCCCGCTTCATCCATAAAAAGTGTACCGTGATTTGCCTCATCGAATAGCCCTTTGCGGTCGTGCAGTGCACCCGTAAAAGCTCCCCTGACATGACCGAATAATTCGCTTTCGATTAAATTCTCCGGAATGGCGCCGCAGTCAAGCGCCACAAAAGGGTATTGCTTGCGCGAACTCAGTTGATGAATTGCCCGGGCGATCAATTCCTTGCCGGTTCCGCTCTGCCCCTCCAGCAATACCCGCACATCGCAGCGCGCCGCGGCGTCGATAGCCCTCAGCAGCTCTATGAATTGCCGGCTTCTACCCAGCAATCCCAGCGGCTCGTATTTCGCCAATAAGGCAGCCTCGGGCAAAGGCGCGTTGAAATATTCCTGTATTTTCTGAACATTGCTTAAAAAGGGAGCGACAATCGTGGCGAATTTCTCGAATAAACAGAGTGCCTTTGAATCAAATTCTTTCCCTTCGCTTCTGCCAAATACGATTAGATAGCCAATGCTGCTTCCCTGGCTGTGTAGGGGTACGCACATCACTGAACCGACCGTGCAGTCTTCGAAAAGATTCTTTTTGAAGCGGGCATCCTTTCTGATATCATCCGTCAGAAATGACTGCCGATTTTTACTCACCCAACCCATCACATTGGTTTGAACGAGTTTGCAGCGTTGTCCCTGGATAACATCGCCTTCTCTGACAATTGTTTTTATGGTGTTTTGAGTGTCAGGATTAACCATCAGGATCGAAGCAATTTCCGCATTGAACAGCACGGATGCTTTTGAGGTTACCAGACGCAGAATTTCCTGGAAATCATCTTGCTGCCCGAGGATGGTGGCTAATTCGAAGAGGCTTTCGGTTTTTTGATTGTACTCATCTTCCATTGTTACAGAGCTGTTTTTATAAACTGCCATTAGTATCCTGCTGCACTCGCTTGCATGCAGCAACCATATTTATTCAAATCGCCAAAGCAAACCTGACTGCTCAAATAAAAAATTAGCGAGATTGCATACCATCACATTTTGACTTGCCTGATTGGGGTACGATTTGGGTGTAATGATAAAATTTGCATCTGTTTTGAGATCTTCGATAGCAATTTGAAATCCTTTCGAGGATTTTGGCGATGCTGTGTATTTAATTTCAATACAACTCAATGGTTTATTGCCACGCACAAGCACCAGATCGCTTTCTGTACCGTTGTGAGTGCGATAATAATATAATTCAATATCATCCGATACGGATTGTTTTATTTGTTCGATTGCATAACCTTCCCATGAATTGCCTAATAAAACGTTTCCCTGCAAGTCTTCAAAATTCATAATTCCGGCAAGATAATGTATACTTTGTGCACGGGAACAAATTGAACTTTCATGTCATTGCGAGCGAAACGGAGTGCAGCGAAGCAATCCCATGAGGTTAAGCACTGAAAAGATTGCTTCGGC
>JAFGMA010000267.1 GCA_016927835.1 Candidatus Zhuqueibacterota bacterium
AGCGAAACGGAGTGCAGCGAAGCAATCCCCTGAGGTTAATCACTTAAAAGATTGCTTCGGCAAAAAACGCCTCGCAATGACAGAAAAAAATGTTTAATTTATGACCGTTTGCAGTATAATTAAAATGTCAGATCCAAACCAGCATAAAGCTCCCGCGCGATATCAGCATAGGGATTGCCCCATTGATCAACCGGTCTGTTTAGCGAACCCCAGGGACCTTTGCCTTCCTCGTAGCCAGTATTGTTGTTGCTCAA
The DNA here is from genome assembly GCA_016927835.1 of Candidatus Zhuqueibacterota bacterium. Lineage (GTDB taxonomy): Bacteria > Zhuqueibacterota > Zhuqueibacteria > Thermofontimicrobiales > Sulfurfontimicrobiaceae > Sulfurfontimicrobium. The sequence continues at coordinate 255 of JAFGMA010000267.1, forward strand.
ATCGAATCTCAAAATATTTTCAGTATTTAGGACATTCAAAGCCTCAACGAAGATGCCGACACGAGATCCACCGAACCTGAAATATTTGATGAGACGCAGATCAATGCGGAAAAAATCATCACCGTCCAGCATCTCTTCATAGCGCGTATTGGTCACATTAATCGTCTTCTTATAGCGCCAGGGACTGCGATAGGCGGTAATCGTCGACAGCTTCACATCCATCGGGAACTCCATCAGCAATAAAAGCCTGATGTTCCAATCATTGTATGTTCGGATAGTGGTGGGGCAGGTATAGAGCGCGTCGAAATAGGTGTCTTCGTCCTGCGTATTTACGGGCAATAATGACTGGGGCGTGTTTACAGCCAGACTACTGGCATTTAATGAACTCGCATCATAAGAAAGTGATGCACCCAGGTTACCGGAAATGCCAACGATACCAAAATAGCGTTCCGAGGGACGTTTCCAGAAATTCAATTCAATTCCGCGGCTGATACGATAGCCCCATGATATAAAATAAGTCATGCTCGAGAACACAGAATCAGATGCGAGATTAACTTCATAGCTCTCAACTCCTGAGTTTCTCGTATCACGATAATAGGCGGTCAAATCGAAACCAGCTTCATTTGTGAGCGCCAATTCGACGCCGATTTCACAGGCGGTTGCCCTTTCCGGCTCCGGATCGGGATCTCGATATCGAAGTGGAGATGGACTGCCGAAACCACCGGAATTGAACAACCAATACCCAAGATTTGGCGTTGTCGTGTGGATGCCCCAACTGTAGTGCATGGCAGCATTTTCAGAGATAGGGTGAGATATGCCAAGACGTGGGCTGAGATATATATGTGTTTCGGCAGCAGGACCTAATTCGCATCCCACTATTCGCTGTCCGTTATCCAGGGTATCAAGTGAGATTGGATCAAAAAGATTCTCGGGTAATCGACTCCCCTTGTTATACCCATCCAGGCGCAGACCAATATTTGCAATCACACCGCCATATTCGATACGATCCTGAATGTACATGCCGAACGACCAGGGATGAACTTTGTAAATCATTGCTGTAAATGGAAAATTGGAATCATAAGCAATTCCATTCGATCCAAGCAGGAAATTATCGATGGTATTATAAACATATTCACCACCAAGTTTTAATTGATGATGGAAGTCCAGTTGGCGGGTGTAATCACTTTTAATCGTCAACGCATTGGTTTTAAAATCTTCATAAAGATATCCGAAAGCAACGAAACGAAACTGGTTCACGAAGGGGAAAGGCAGGTTTGCGAAAGATAAGAAAAAATGATTAATATCCCGGTAAAATATTCTCGTTTCGGGATTATGAATGTATTTCTCGACTTTCTCTTTTGTATCCAGGATGAGAAAATCACCATAGTAATCATACTGCAGTTTTCCATCAACAGGGCAGTAGCCATACGTGCGATAATTGGCAACATAACTCAGCGTTGTTTCCACAAAGCTCGAAGGATCAAAAATCTTGTTCCATTTTAAATAGCTCATGATTCCAAGCTTTTCATTTACCGGTTGACCTTCAAGAAAAAATTGGTATGGATAGGTATATTGCCTGTTTTTCCAGCCCAGCAATTTGCCGCCATCGTCAATTTTAACCATACCGGATATTCTGTCTGACGGTGTGATATGATAATTGAGTTTCAACGAGGCTGTAATTAATCGCTGAAATTCGCCCGGGAATCTGCCGTGATCGTTTAAAAGTGAGCCGCTCCAAAAGAAGTTGCTCTTGCTGGTCAACGGTCCGCCTATATTGACTTCAGCAGTTACGCGAGGTTTTTCACCATATTCATATTTATTCGGTGTCCAACTGAGGTATCTCGCATATTCCCGCATTATCTGATCTCGGTCATTTGCCAATTGGTCACGATATTCCTCATAGCACTGGCGAGCTGATTTGCCACCCGAATACGATGTACCGCCATTATAAACATCAGGTCCTACGTGATTCAAGCCGCCAAGGCTGGATCGTATAAATACTTTGCCGTAAGTTATTTCGCCGCCGCTTTTGGATGCCAGGTTAACGACACCACCAGAAGCAGAATATTCGGCATTTGCTGTCCCGACAATAACTTCAGCTTCCTGAATCATGCCTTGATAAACGCTGCCAACCGTTTTAACCATTCCGGGAATTCGCCCATCCAGCGATAGAGAACTCTGGTCAATAAATGAACCTGCCAATAGTGAAGTCGGTGTGTCATCATGTTTAGCGAGCGTGTACCCTTGCGAACCGCCCCCGGTGGGCCACATAATGTCTGTAACATTCACGCCATCGATCAAATATTTGATGCCGGCTTTATTCGCGCCACGCATCGCCTGTATCGCGATCGAGGACAGCAAAATATCATCCAAGGCAATAGCAGGCAATGTATTATCAAGCTGTTCTTCCTGAAAAGAGACTCGGGTTCCGGTCATCTTTTCGCCAACAACTGAACGTTCAGCAACGATGGAAGCCGTTTCACCTTCGATTACAGTGGGCTTTAATTTAGCATCGAGTTTCGTGGTTACACCTAATTGGGCGCGGACATTGGCGGTTTCTTGAATCGCATAACCTATTGCTGAGATCGTTACAACATATTTTCCAGGCGGAATATTCAGGATAAAATAGTGTCCATTCTCATCAGTCGACGCACCCATTGCGGTACCCACAATGCTTACATTTGCCCCGGCGAGTGCTTCGCCGCTTTGAGCATCGGTTACAGTGCCTGCGATTTTGCCCAATCCTGAAAATAGAGGTGTGGTGGATATGAGCATGAGTATGAAGCCCATTTCGCAGGCGACATGCAGTCTGCTGAAAATTTTGACTTTCATAATCTTCCTCCACAGTTATACTGCAAACGGTCATAAATTAAACATTTTTTTACTGTCATTGCGAGGCGTTTTTTGCCGAAGCAATCTTTTAAGTGATTAA
>JAFGMA010000268.1 GCA_016927835.1 Candidatus Zhuqueibacterota bacterium
ATCAGGTATTCATGTACTGAATGGTACGTATAATAAATGACATAATTTAAAATTGCGCCCAGGACGCCCCCGAGAATCAGACCAGCGACCATTCGCACCGGGCTGCGTCGCATGCCAAGGCTGCCTGTCAACGCACTCAGGACAACGATGAGCCAGGGATCAGACAATGCGGGCTGGCTGCGGGGACCAAAATGTAAAATGAGCAGCGAGATCGCCACGGTCATCAACACGGGTGTCAAGGACATTTTTAAAATTCCGAGTGGCGAGAGATTCGTCTTCGACTGCTTTGTCGCCGGCTCCAGGCGTAAAGACACCGGCACTTGCTGTCGTCCCAAATTGCTTCTGATCAAAATGTGTCCTGAGTAGTTCCCGGCTTTCAAGCGCCGGGTTGAGATTCCGATCCGGATCATTTTTTCCTTTTGATTGATCTTTTTCGGATTTATGTCTATCCACCGCTGGGGCGTTGCAATCCGCGCTTTGATAGTTTCATCGCTTCCGATGCTGCGAACCATTACGGTAGCGGTCGCAGTTTCACCGGATCTCAATTGAAGGTTCAGCACGCCGGGTGTTACCTGCAGCCGCGAAATCGGTTTAACCAGATTCAATGCGATCGGTATCTTCTTTTCGCCCCCATTTGATCGAAGAGTAATTTGCGCCTGGTAGTTTTTTGCAGAAAGGCTACGGGTTTGGATGGTGATTAAAATTTTTGAATTTTCACCGGGCGGGCATTCAAAATCAGTTTTTTGTATTTCAATCCATTTCGCCGATGAAACGATTCTGCCTTTTAACTGCCCGTTTCCCTTATTTTTAATTGTAATGATGGCTCTTTTGACCGCACCCTTTTCGATGTTGACCAGTTTGATCGTATCCGGTTGAACCACCATTGCAGGTGCCATTGCCGTGCGTTGCGGTTCAGTCGAACGACCGCAATTGGGGCAATACCGGGCGGCATCTTCGATGGTTTTTCCGCATTTCGGACACGATTTCTTTGATCCGACACTTTTCCCCAGGAGCGCTTTTTTCAACTGCCCGATGCTGCTGTAGCGCTCGCCTTTATTCATTTTCAGCGCTTTGATGATAACCGTTTCTGTTCTGGCTGAGATTTCGGGATTCAGCGCTCTCGGCGTCGGGTAAATATCCTTAGAAGCGTCGCGCGATAAAGCGTCAATTGGCTCTCGCCCGGTGAGCGTGAAATATAAAATCGCACCCAGCGAATAAATATCCGACTTCACATCGGTGAATCCTTTGCCGGGTTGATATTGTTCCGGGGGTGAATAAAAATTTGATGCTGCCCGTGCCAGATACCTCGTTCGATGCCCTGAAAGCGTTAATTTGGCAATTCCGAAGTCGATGAGGGCGATTGAACCGTCTTTCCTGACCAATATATTTTCCGGCTTCAAATCGCGATGGATAATCTTTTTGGAATGGATATAGCTGAGTACCTCAAACAGTTGCTCGATAAGCGGCAGAGCTTGCTGTTCGGTTAGCCCGCTTTTTGATTTTCGGATCAATTCATCCAAATCGGGTCCCTCGATATATTCCATGACGCTATAGTGCATCGAATTCATCGCGAAGCGTTCATAGAGCTTGGGAATGGCGGGATGGTTGAGCATTGTCAGAAACTGGTCTTCCTTTTCATCAAAAAAAGCTTTTGGAATTTCTTTGATGGCGCGCAGTTGATTGAACATTTCTTTGTCTTTCGCCAGATACGTGGCACCGAATCCGCCTTTTCCGAGCAGTCCTTCGATTACGTATCGCTTTTTCAAAAGTGTGCCTTTTTCAAGTATCCACCCATACAGCTTTGTTAACGCGCCCTGGGTATTCAAATCGGCGTGAACCACAAGCCGTTCATTGAGCGTGCATTTGCTATTGGGACAGGCGTAATTATTCCTTTCGATTTGCTTTCGAGTTGCTGATGCACCGCATTTCGGACAGATATATGTTTTTGACAATGGCATTTACATCAACTCCGGACAAAATTCAACTATCTAATGCATTGGTTTTCATATTAAAAAATTGAGGCATGTGATGATCCCCGATCACCTCATGCCTCAGGTGTTGGTCCTGGTGCGCGATATCCGGGACAAACGCTGCAATCGTTGAAACATGCAGATTTAATTCAGATGCACGCTGAATTTCATTCGACCCAACATCAATTCATCGCCGGATTTTATTTCCACCGGCTTTTCGGGTTCAACCCGCGCCTTGTTGACGAAGGTATAATTCACAGAATTCAGATCGTGCAGCAGATACACACTGCCGTCGCGGGTGATTTTAGCGTGCTTCCGGCTGACGCCATCTTCTTCCCCGCCCATCAATGTAGTGTCGATATCAGGGAAAATCGCACTCACCGGGTCTTCGCGACCGATAATAATTTCATCTTTTTCCGGCAGGTCAATTTCTTCACCGGTAGCGGTGAGAATCAATTTGGCATTAAATCCGGAATCAATTGATTCCATCTCCGAATCGAGTTCCACCGGCGCCATGATGGTCAATTCATCTGGCAATTCAGATCCGCAATTGTCACAATACAGCGCTCCCCCGATATTTTCCGTTCCGCAGTCCAGACATTTTATCATTTTAAATTCTCCCGATTTTAGTAAATTTAATTGATTGCAATAAAGCTTATTTTTAATAAATATAATCATCTTGAGTCACCAGTCGCTGGGTGAGCTTCCTGGTTTCATACCTGAGTTTTTTGGTACCGCTGCTGCTCATTTTGCCCTGACGTTCCAGATTATCAGCTTCGGTCAGCGCAGAGTCGGCAAGTTCTGCTTCTCCCAAGTTTAGCAAGCGGGTCGCTGCAGCGCGTAACTTCTGAGTCGCAGCCTGAATATTCCCGCCGGCAGCGTCATTCAATGCGCGCGTTTGCAAGTTGAAGGCGGTCACTTTCTCTACGATATTCATGATGTCCGGCTGAATTTTTTTCGATAAATTCGCATCTTCGGAGAATTGGATGACGACATCGGCACGCTCGCGTTCACCGAATTTACCTTCAGAAAGCACATCGTAATCCAATTCAACCTGGGCGATTCTGAATTTGCCCACGGGACGAACAGGCAGCGCAAGTTCCACCAATAGACTCTGTCCGGTGGTTTCATTTAACTCTCCGAGTTGAACCGTAACAGCATGTTCGCTTAACGGGGCAGCGCCCAAATCGGAAATCATCGGAATGACTCGAAAGACACGTCTCGATGTCACACCTTCCGCCAGGCGCATCGTCATTTCAGCATTCTGAACGACGATGCTCTGCATTTCTCGAACCTCATCGGCGAAAAACCGAACGATATCTTCGGGCGATTCAATGTAATCGGATTTGCCGCTGCTGTAATTCGCAATGGCATCAACAATTTCTTCATTCCATTCATCGCCCACGCCGAGCGCAGTCACAGCAATGCCATCTGAAGCCGCTTGTTTTGCCAGGATGCAGCAGTCGTCCTCATCGCCATACGTTTCGCCGTCGGTGAGCAACAGCATACGATTGATGCGCTCCCCGCCGTTATGCTTGTTCAGCTCTGCCAGGCCCAGTTCCATGCCCTTTGAAATGGCTGTTCCTCCCCGGTGAACCAGATCTTTCACAAGGTTCTTCAACTCGTCCCGGCGGGTAACCGGCTGTGCAGGAATGAGCAACTCGACTGCATCATTGAACGCAACCACGGACAGAATATCATCCTCATTCAGGCGATCGATAATCTGGCACACCGCCTCGCGCACGTTCTCAATTTTTTTGCCTTTCATCGATCCGCTCCGATCGAGAACAAGGCTTAAATTCAGCGGCGTGCGGGTCGGCACATTCGCCAGGCGGGGTTTCGCTTCTATTAAAACATAACCCAGTTGCGCAGCACTTGAGACCGGAAAAACTTCTTTGTTGGTTCGACAAGTAAATTCAACGCTTTTTCCCATTTCAATTGTCTCCTATATTAGGTAGAGATGTGGTATTCGAAATTGTTAGTTACCTCAAAAGATTCAAAGAATTTTCACCAGGACAACGCTGATATTATCCACGCCGCCGTTTTCATTTGCCACCCGGATGAGTTCGTCGCACGCATCCTGAGGATGGGCATGTTGCTGCAGGATAGCGGCGAGGCGGTCATCGGGAATCATTTCCCAGAGTCCGTCGGAACAGAGCAAAAGCTGATCGCCTTTGTGCAGTTGCCTGACGAAAAAATAGGAATGGTTTGCATTCAGCGCCATTGCTTGCAGATTTCGCTGCAGCATCGATTCTCCCAGGCATCGCAAAATCTGGTTGCGCTGGGGATGGCTGTAAATTTCCTCATACTCAATATGCCCGGCTTTGAAAAATCGATAGACGACGGAGTGATCCTCGGTCACCAGGTGCAATCCATCCGAATTGCAGTGATAAACGCGGCTATCCCCGACATTGATGATATAGGCTTTATCATTCAATATAAGTGTAGCGGCGACAGTGGCTCCCATATCGCTTCGCTTCACCCGGGCGATGGTATGAATTTCATCGCTGGCATCGAAGACGGCAGTTTCCAGCGCGCCTCTTATCGCGGCATCCGCTCCGCCATTATGATTCTGTGTCAATCCTTCGCTGAAAATCGCCTGATTGATTTTATTGGAAATCGTCTGAATCGCGCTCTTGCTGGCAACCTCACCATTTTTATGTCCGCCCATCCCATCGGCAACGATGCACAAACCGACAGGATTTGAAACGGATTCAAAAATGCTGGTATATTCATAAATAGCGACACTATCTTCATTCAAATGGCGCAACACACCTCTATCGGAGCCTTTGCCCAGCAACATTCTCGTACCGGATTGATCTTCTGAAATCGGTTTATTGAGCGCCGGCGTCTTTTTTCGGACGGGCATACTTACTGCAAATTGCTTCATGTGCTTCAATTCTTCCAGCAACGCCGGCATGGTTCTGAATTCGTCTTTTATCGCTCTGGTAAGTATTTCTTTGAAAATTGAAATCAATCCTTCCTTATTTGCCCAACCATGATTCGCAGGCTCGAAGATTTCTATCAACCGCAAGAACGTTTTTGCAAAAGCTTTCATGTCTTTTTTCCTGGCGCGATTCATTCGACGATGATTGTTGTTCCGTTTCGAAATGTATTTGAGAGCTGAAAAATTTCCCAGTTTGGGTCCATCAATTCTCAAATATATCCCGCTCGGAGACAAATCGGGCTGGTAAAATCCGTTTTTATGCAACAACGCCAAAGCATCTCCAAGAACCAGGCACCAGTTGACGAGAGTGTGTGCGGTGGGAGGTTCCATCGGGTCGTCCAGTTTTTTTTCGCCTGCAAGCTGTGCCAGCGCATAGTGACGTTGATTCACATGAAATCTTTCGAAAAATTGAAGCACACCTTCGTGGGTGATATTCGCCAACATGAGTTTTTTGACGCCATTCAATCCGCGCTTTTCACCTTCAAAAAGCAGGTATCGGTTATCGGTGAGATCATATCCACAGCGGGTGCAAAAATCGGAATCCCCGGATTCAGCGCTCAATCCGCACTGACTGCACCATCCAGGGTGTGAGGTAAGATCTCGGACGACGTAGCAATTCAAATTTTTTGCCGGCGGCAGAATTCGGAATATTTCATATTGGTGGTTTACGACACCTCCTGTTGAAAGCAGTTGCAGCGCAGGAGTATAGCTCGAGTTGGCTGCAATCATCTTTGCGGGCTTCTCTGTAAACAAATCAGTCGTTGAAGGAATCAACGTCGTAACCGGGCGTGCGAGGTTCGATCTGCCCTTCCCGGCTCGCATTTTGGTTTCGGTATCTGAGTAAGTCGCACTTTTAATGCTGGATGCCAGACATTCCATTGGTATCTCCCGCTGTTTAAAAGAAGGCAGGGAGCAGTTGTGTCCTCCCTGCCCTGTTGATTGCTTTGAGTTCAATTGGCTTTGTCTCTTGGGCTAAAGTCCTTCGTATTCTGTCGGATTGCGCCCGGCGCAGCTTATACGTAAACGCGCTCGCTTCGGGACTTTTTATATTTCTGATAATCCGGTTCAGCTTCCTCGTCTTCATCGGTTTCAGTGTGTTCGTTCTTTTTGAGATAAAAGACGAAGGCAATCGCGGCACAGAAAATCGTTGCACCTATAATGCTGAATATCAGCGTCATTGAGCTTGACTTCTCAGCATTTTGTGCGATATTCGATTGATTTTCGGGTTCCAGTCTGATCAGCTCTTCAGACTCGATCACCGTGCCCGAGGTAGCGGCTATCTGTTTGGCGGTATCGGCTTCACTCACCGCATTCCGCTTGAGATTCTGTGCATAAACATCTTTTTCAGCGTCGACCAGCGAATTCACCCTGGAGAGGCTTCGTGCCTGATGCAATTGCATGATGACCTCTATCGCCGGGATGAAAATCTCTTCACCGGGAAAGATTAAGTCGGAATCCGGTGCCCTGTTCACTAATGCCAGTTCGCGCCAGTATTTCGCATCGCCATAATATTGCTGCGAAATCTTGCTCAGATACTCACCGGCATTCACCTGGTGAACTGTAGGTTCATCCAGAATGAGCCGTTTGCACCAAACCAGTGCATCTGGATAAACGAGCATTATAACAAATCCTACGATGGGCATGAGAATCAGCAGCTTTTTCATTGGTTCACCTCTTCTAAAATGAGTACTTTGTTGATTAGTGATGGTTAAGCATTTCACCAGCATCTCAGGCAAGGTTGGTGCCATTCTTGACCAGGCGAACCCAGTCCATTAATATTTATAGGTTTATAATGATACCTCGGCGAAGACTAACAAAGGCAACATGCGGGAATTGAATGTAAAATTGAGATAGCTTTTGCGGCATCATACCGGAGAATTTTATTGTATTTATTAGAATTAGGGGATATTTTTAATGGAATACCATGTATGTAAAATTTACATAGGCGTGAGCCGAAGTTCCGTAATCGGCGCGGCAAACCAGATTCATCTTTCACATATTGCCGGTAATTGGCAGGACGATGCCGCCCAACGGCTATCGAGATTGACAGGAGGCATTTTCCGGGGATTTCAGCGATTCATATTTTTTCGAATCAACACAACCAACAGGTACACAACCGGCGTATCCGCCACTGCAATCGCAATCTTGACAATAAATTGTCCCCAAATCAATTGCCAAACCGGTTGAATACCATAAAAGGCGATGGTGATGAAAATCGTTGTGTCGAGAAATTGAGAAACGATTGTTGATAAATTATTACGCAGCCATAGGTGCTTGCCATGAGTGAGCTTTTTCCAGCGGTGGAATGCCCACACATCATGATACTGGCTGATGAGGTAGGCGATGAAACTGGCGAGGATGATTCGATTGGTTCCGCGCAACACAACGCCAAATTCAGATTGATTTTTCCAGAAAGGCGCGGCAGGCAGAATGATTGCCAAATTAACCAGCAGCATCACCACCAGCAGCGCCAGAAATCCGGTGAACACCACCCAATTCGCCTTTGCTTTTCCCCATATTTCGGAAATGGCATCGGTGGCGATGAAGGTGATTGAATACGCCAACACACCTGCCGGCACATACAGTCCAAAAAGATCGATTATTTTGCTGGCTAATACCGAGGCGATGGTAAGCCCGGCAACGAATACACCAATGAGCAAAATAAACAGCTTTTCATCTCGGGGCAATTCCGGTTTCATTTCATTCTTTCCTATCTTTGGCGATGCAATTAGCAGGCAGATTGGTTGTGACGAAATGGCTATTCCAAACTTAATGAATAATTTCTTGACAATCAACTGCTAATTGGGTATATTTAATCTTTGACAATAATAACGGAGGCTATGATGAATATTCTCGTAACCGGTATCTCCGGTTTAGGACGCAAAAAATTATATTCAAAACTGGATTCCAAAATAAAGCTCTACGATTTGGGGCAGGAGATTGTAGAAACAGCTAAAAGCAGGGGATTATTTTACTCTGAAAGAAATATTCTCAGGGCAAATCAACCAACGCTTGCCGCCCTCCGCGCTGCTGCAATTGAACGCATCATGAGTGAGACGAAAAATAAGCAGCAGAATAAGACAAAGATCAATTTAATATCCACCCATTCAGTGTTTATGCTACAGGATGGATTCCGGGATGGTCTTGACCTGGTCGATGTCAAGGCGATCTCCCCCGAAATTGTCATCACCCTGATCGATGGTCCTCAATATATTCACGATCGCCTCAGAGAACATCCGGGTGACTATTTTCACCTGTCGGTCGAGAGCATCATTCGCTGGCAGGAATTCGAGGTATTTTTCTCCGAACATCTGGCACGCCAGGGTGGCGCAAAATTTTATGTCGTTCCGGTAAACCAGCCCGAAACGCTCAATGCGTTGGTATTGAAGCAAAACAAGCGTGTGGTCTATGCCAGCTACCCCATGACTTATCTCGATAAAAAATACCATCCGAACATCAGAAATTTTGTCAGTTTATTGCAGAAGCATTTCATTGTATTCGATCCGGCGTCGATTGAGAGCAGCCACGATTTGAAAGACTATTACACAGCAGCCGATCACCGCGCCATTGCCAACCATACCATTGTCCGGGATATGGACTGGTTCATTCGCATAAATTCGGAAATGGTTATCGCCTATTGGCCCACGATTGTATTTTCGAGCGGCATGAACGATGAACTCCGCTATGCGTATGATCTTGGCAAAGAGACGATTTTGGTTACCGAGAGACCGGCGGACGGAAAATTGCCCATTCTGAGCCCCTTCACCACGTACAAATCCAAAATGTTCTGGTCGAAAAAGGATTTGGAGGATTACCTGAATTTGCCCGAACATCTTCAACAAGCCTATTCGATCATTCAGGATGAGATCAGCGATATCATCCGCCTGCAAAAAATGCTGCACGAAACCATCGATATCAATGATTTCAGAAATCGCAGCACGTACCTGTGCCAATACAAATTGCCCGCAAATGAATTCACCCAGATTAAGGGAGAGATTCCGGGGCTGGCGGATAAAATTTACGAAACATGGCGCCCGCTGATCGATGCGGCTGAGAAGGAAATTTAATGGGAAGATGAGAATATTTTTACGTGATTCTCTGTGTTTGCAGATCAAGCGCCAAAATTTACTATGAATGCTGCGCTTGAATTCGCGCAATCGACTGGCGTTGGCTTGCCAGCAGCGTCATCACAATCGCCTTCTTCTCTACCTTTGCTACACCCCGAGAAAATAGAATCCACTCTCTGATGCCGTTTTCCGGCATCGGTCGATCCAGCACAGAACAATTTTCGGGTATCTAACAGCTTGTGGGATTCATCAACAGACGCGCTTTTTCCCAAAACCAATGCAAATTTCAGCTTTCATATCATCGCGGGCGCGAAGCTTGGCAGTGATGGTGTTCAATTGAGTGAAGGGATTTAAAAGCTGTTTTCCAGTTCGAAGCGCGGGGCAAATTTGCTGCAGCCTACGGAGAGAGCGGTTGAATTTCGGCATACAAAATCAGAGATCGGTGCTTCGGAAGTAGTCCGGATAGACGCGGGTAATTTTTTTATTTTGCATATAATTTTGCGCCATTTCCATGAAGATGCCCACATCCTGATCGATATTGGTCTGGGTTCCGTCGAAGTAAAAAGTGCGAATTGGCATATTCCCATGATCCTGGCTGACTTTGGGGAAAATTGCTTCGCAGACGATACCGTTCATACAGGTGAACGGACTGATATCGATCACGCCGTCGGCACCTTTGTGGTAGAGATGAATCGCCTTGCCAATACTGCTGACCATTTCACCCAGGGCACCGCTCTGCGGAAGATAGGGTTCGCTGTGCGCCATTATTTCGCGGATTTTCTCAGCTTCCTCATAGCCTTTGAAATCGTCATGAAACGGTTGATAGAGGACGTGCTCATCATATTTTTGAATCCAGAATTTTATTTTTGCGATGAGCATCTCCGTCGAGAAGCGCTTGCCTTTGCTCGCGATGCGTCTTTCTTGCTCATCGTTCACATACCAAATCCATTCCCCGATGTCTGAAATCCAGACTTCGCCGCCATGTTCTTCGATTCTTCGGATGAGAAACTCATTGCTGAAATCATTCAGGCGGCAATAGATTTCTCCAACGATACCGATCAGCGGTTTTGTTTTCGCATACTTTGCCGGAATGGCACGGAATCGATCTCGAATATCGATGAGACGATTGCGCAATTGCCCCAGGCGCTGCTTATGCGAAATTCCCTGCTCCGCGAGGATTTCACACACCTGGTTCAAGCCTTGATCAAAAACCTGATCGGTCATGCCTGGTTCGCACTCATAAGGACGCGTTTTCAATTGCAGTTTGCGCAAAATATCCGAGACGATCACGCTGCGCCAGGCAGTTCGCATCAAGTTGGTGGCGTGGCTTTCAAAACCTTCGTAGCCATCATAACTGTGGGGCGCTACGATCGCCACATCTGTCAATCCCTTGTCTTTGAGAATTTTTTTCAAAAGCGGACGATATTGCCCGTAACGGCAGGGTCCGAATGAAGTTGGCAGAAGAAAAGCGGTTCTCTTCGGATCGAAAGATTCGTCTTCTATGACTTTTAAAAAATTTCCAAGCGTGACAATCTCAGGATAGCATTCATCGCCAGAGGTATACTTGCTGCCGAGTTCGATGGTGCGCTCATCGGAATCAGGCGAAGGTTGTGCTTCAGCGCCGACAGACTTGAATGCCGCACTCATAGCTTTCGCAGCAACATAGCTCATTTGAGGAATGTAAATTGTGCGTGTATTGGAATTCATAAAATTCCCATTTATCATAATATGATTATTTTAAATTGGTTGAATAATGTATTAAGTTTTTCTTGAGAATGCAAGCGAAAATTTGCTGAGCGGGTAATCGCTATTTCGGCGGAGGATTCTGTTTGGCTTCACCTATGAGACGTTTAGGCAGGATGATGAATGAACCTTATGGTTGATTGACAATCTTGAAGACTTCACTTTCAACAAAAATTCGAAACAATTCCGGATCGATTTTGCCTGAATTCATTTCGTACTCCAATATTTTCAATGCCTTCTCAACCGGAACCGCTTTTTTATAGGGACGGTCTGCCGCAGTCAATGCATCGTAAATATCAGCAATAGCCATAATGCGGGCTTCAATCGGGATATCTTTTTCTTCTAACCTGAGCGGATAACCCGAGCCGTCTAATTTTTCATGATGTGCATGGGCGATGTCGGGTATTGCCCGAAGTTCAGTAGTCCACGGAATTTTGATCAGGAAATTATAAGTGTCAGAGACATGTGCCTCAATTTGTTTTCGCTCGTTTTCGCTCAGACTTCCCTTTGGAATTGAAAGCAGGCTGGCTTCGCTTTTAGTAATCAGCCTGGTTGCTTCGGATTGACCATCAAATTTTTTGTTCGCAATCTGCTGAAGCATTTTGTAGGCAGCTTGCTCGAGAATAGAAGGTTCATTCGCTTTGAGCACGATCTGCAGATATTCATCCAACTCAGAAACGGATTGTTTGAGATTACCTTCTAACTCCGGCAATTTTCGGAGCGCATCTTCGCGGTTGCGATGCAATAACTCATCAACTTGCTTCCTGGAATATTTCAATTCCAGACCCCGTTTTATATAATTGAACCGTGCGATGATGGCATCCAATTCATGCGGATATAATTTATTGGCTTTCACTAAAACATTTTCCCGAACTCCGATCTTGCCGAAATCATGTAATAAAGCTGCATACCGAATTTGCTGTAAGGCATTTTCAGAGAACCGGATATTTTTATAAGGTCCGGCATTGATATGATTTATACATTCTGCCAATTTGAGTGACATCTGCGCAACTCTCAGCGAATGCCCTGAAGTCGTGGGGTCGCGTTGTTCGATTGCATGCACCGAAGCCAGAACGAATCCATCGAATAAGTTTTTAATCTCCTGATAAAGCCGATTATTTTCAATAGAAACAGCGGCCTGGCTGGCGAGTGAATTTGCCAGATTTTCGCAGTGAGCATCAAATGCGATGACATTTTCCTGAACGACTTGCGAATTTGATAATTTGGTTTGCCAATTGCGTTTTCGATTGATCAGTTGCAGAACCCCGATAATTTCATCTTTATGGGTTTTCATCGGGATCACGAGCACCGATTTTGTGCGATAACCCACAGATTCATCGAAACTGCGATTGAGGGTGAATTCGCTATCAGGCGCCAAATCATACGCATCGGGAATGTTCAACAATTTACCGGTCAACGTAACATACCCGGCAATGCTTTTCCTGGCGATGGGCATAAGATATTCCCTGAAGCCAAGTTCCACCGAATCGCATTGAGATAATTTGAAACGGAGTTGTTTATTCTCAAGTTCAGCAGTTGACGCAGCCTTTCCGTGGGTTATACCTTCAACTAGGTAAAGCGTACCGGCATCTGCTTTGGTGATTTCGCGGCTTTTTTGCAGAATCAACGACAGCAGCTTGTCGCTATCTCTCTCTGCCGATAACGCGATTCCGATTTTATTCAATTCCTCCAGTTCATTGGTTCGATTATCGAGGATCGATAGCAATTCCCTGCTGTCTATCTTGTTTTTCAATAGCAAGCTTGCATTTCGAATCGTCCTCAGGATGAAATCAAACTGCGCATTGTGGGGTATGTAGCTGAAGATGCTTTGTTCTGGAATGCTTTTCGCGGCTGCACTTGATATTTCGCCAAAGACAATAACTTGTAAAAAATCACGGGTATTTTCATCAGCCAACAGGTCGCGCCACGCTACGCCATCTGTTTCCAAAATACCGCTAGATGCAAGGATAATTCCCGGGTGGTGCCTGTTGATATTTTCACGAAAGGTATCGGTCTCATGGGCTGACCAACATGCGAATTCATTTTCCAATGATACAAAGCAATCTTTAGTCTGTTCCTTTAATTCATCGCTTGTCCATAGAACATTTGTGTTTGAATTCGTCATGGGATTGCTCTCCTCTACTGTATAGCGTCGATGCTAACTGCTTGTTTTATAAATATTACTTTTATCTTTATTACAAATTTAAATATGGAAATTTGTAATTTATACCATCAGACGCTCGATTTTGCATATTTTGCGAAAAAATACCCGAGTGAGATCAACAGGGATCTATAATGTCATTATCGGTAAAATAAAATGGATATTGAATATTGAAGCCATAGATAACTAATTTTTGAAATGGCAAAGCCAGTGCATCCAAAACGCCCGAGTTGAGTATAATAAATATTGATAAAAATTTTATCGAGTAATAAAAAAGGCGAAACCATTTCATGCACAACAAAGAACTCGACATATATTTGCGAAGCGCTATAAAAGCAGCGAAAGAATCCGGGCAGTTTTTGCTTGAAAATCTTGGAAAAATCAGACTGGATGAGGTAAATTCCAAGCGCACTTTCGATTTTGTGACACATATCGATTTGGAATCTGAGGAGTCAATCATACGTTGTATTCGTGAGGAATATCCTGATCATGCAATCCTGGCTGAGGAAACGGGCGAAAAAGCTGCTCCCGGCGCATACACCTGGATCATCGATCCACTCGATGGCACGACCAATTATATCCACGAGAATCCCGTATTTTCTGTTTCAATTGCACTGAAATATAATGATGAGCTCCTTTTAGGAGTAGTCTTTGATCCAAATCGGAATGAGCTATTTCATGCGATTAAAAATGAAGGCGCTTTTCTCAATCAAAACAAAATTAGCGTATCAAAAATTGATGATATGTCAAAGGCACTCATCGCAACCGGATTTCCCTTCAGAAGGAAAGACCTGATTGAGCAGTATTTAAACTCTTTCGCCGAAATTTTTAAGCTTTGCGCAGGCATACGTAGAGCCGGTTCCGCTGCGCTCGATCTGTGCTATGTCGGGTGTGGGCGGCTCGATGGATTTTGGGAGATTGGACTGAGTATTTGGGATATTTGTGCAGGTGTTTTGATTATCAAGGAAGCTGGCGGAGCAGTTTCGGATTTTCTTGGTGGGAACGATTTTTGGGGATCTGGTAATATCGTTGCCGGCAACCAGATAATTTTTGAAAATATTTCAGATATCACCAGACATGCATTTCGATCTTGACTTAAAAATCTCGTTTATTCAATTGTGTCAG
>JAFGMA010000269.1 GCA_016927835.1 Candidatus Zhuqueibacterota bacterium
CGGAGATCGTTCGAAACCGGCATCCAGACCGAGCGCTTGCTCCAGAAGTGCGCGCACCTGGCTGTTTCGTTGGCTCATATTTTCCGTGCCTTGAATAGCGGCGTTTTGTGAATTTCGAGCAGCCAGACGGGCAAGATAATATTTCTCAAGCATGCGTTGACCTTCCTCGTTTTGATCCGGAAAACGCTGCTTGATAAATCCTGACAAATCGCCGCTCTCGCCTGTCGATGCTTGCGCAGCACCGAAAGCTACGGTCCATCGCCCATTAAATGAAATTAGCAGATGGCTTAAACATAAAATGGTGATTATCATTCTTCCTGTCATTTTGAGTCTCCTCGTTTTATCAATTAAACGATTTTGTAAAATGCGCACGCCATCGACTCAGCTTATGATGATATCGAATTCGTTTGTTTCGGGGCACAGCCAATTACGGTAAATTCGTGCGAATATAAGGAGCATTTAATTGCCCTTCGATAAATCGCACAAAACCTCGATATAACACAGGTGGCAAGCTGTCGGGCAATGATTTGATTATGACATTCAATCCGCACAGACGCGGGAATAAATGGTTTCAGGGGATCCTTGTGCCATCGGGGATGCATGCGTTTTTAGGCACAATGAGGATACCGTCCTTGATGACGCAGCCGTAGATGTTATCCAGATTTGCCGGTCGATTTAAATTCACAATTTGCACACTGTCGCCGATGCATGCATTTTTATCGATAATCGCATCTTCAATGTTGCTGCCCCGTCCGATACCGAGTTGCATGTCGTTATTGCATTGATGATAGTACTCATTACCGAATTGGTAATAATCGGCGCCCATCATTACAACACGTGAAAGCCGTGCATGGTCGCGGATAATCGATCGTATGCCAATAATCGAATCAAAAATTTCCGAGTGTTGGATGATCGCGCCCTCACAGACAATCGCGTTATTCATGGTACAGGCATGAATTTTCGCACCGGGAAGAAAGCGCGGATGGGTAAAAACCGGTGCATTGGCATCATAAAAATTAAACGGTGGCACCGGCGTTGTCAACGTAAGCATTGTATCGAAAAAGGTCCGAATGGTTCCGATATCTTCCCAATAGCCGGTGAAAGGGTGGGCATAAATCGTGTACTTTTTAGCGTAAACTTCATACGGAAAAATACCCCCAGCGAAATCGGCTTGCATCTTCGTCTCCAGCAAGTCGAAAAGAATTTCTTTTGTGAAAATATAGATCCCCATCGATGCCAGAAATTCGCCTTGCTGTTCTTTGATGCCGTGGCTGCTGCGATATTCCGCATTAGCTTTCAGGATCTCGAGATCGCTACCCTGCGCCGGTTTTTCCACATAATCTGTAACCTGCCCATCTCCATTAACATTCAGAATGCCAAATCTTGATACATGCTTACGCAGGACCGGGGCAACGCAGATGGTGATATTCGCTTTCTTCAATTTATGAAATTCCAGCATGTTATCGTAATCCATGCGGTATAGTTGATCGCCGGATAGAACTATGTAATATTTTGTATCTTTGTCCCAAAGGTACATGAGATTTTGACGCACCGCGTCAGCCGTACCCTGAAACCATTCGGTATGTTCCAGTCGCTGTTCCGCAGCCAAAATCTGTATGAATCCGGGCCAAATCGCGGGCATGCTGTAGCTCTGGGCAATGTGCCGGTTCAGAGATTCGGAATTGAATTGGGTGAGAATAAATATTTTCCGAATATCGGAATGCAGGCAGTTGCTGATCGGGATATCAATGAGCCGGAATTTGCCGGCTATCGGCACTGCCGGTTTCGAGCGATCACGCGTCAGGGGATACAACCGGGTTCCCTTGCCCCCCGCTAAAATGATGCCTGTTACGGGATAGCTCATTTTTCTTTCCAGGTTTTATTTGCCAGACATGATTTCCAGATGGATTTATACTCCTGAACAGGCGCTGAATCCTGTTGAAATATAACATGTTGAAAACCGTTTAGCAAGAAAAATGTTGTTTTTTTAAGAAATTGTTAATCGAGGAGTTTAATCTGTAAAGCACAACTCCTGGCGAATTCTCAGGTTCATCGATTCCCGGATTCCCGTTCAGGTCTGAGAATCAATCCAGCCACTGTAAATGAAGTTTTATCGTTCCCCCTACTTTTTCCTTGACATTGATAATTAAAGAGTTTATTTTATCCGTGTTGATTTTCATCATACAATTGAGGGAGGGAAAGCCACATGTGGATCGGTGTCATTTTATCGTTCGTATTCGTATTTGCTATCATTCTGCTGGCAACAATCATTCAGAAAATTTTCAACTTATCTGCGGAATTCAGCCGAAAAATCATACATATCGGAGTCGGAAACTGGATTTTCTTCATCCCGTTTTTCTTTGATACGTTAAGCTTCGCCATCATTCCTCCAATAGCTTTTATTGTGATTAATTTTATTTCCTATAAATATAAAATTTTTAGAGCGATGGAGCTCGACGACAAAAATCCGGGCACTATTTACTATGCGATTTCGCTCGCTTTTTTGACCATTTTAACCTTCAGCCGACTGCCGTTGCTGCTCTATCCATATCTGGGTATTCTTGCAATGTGTTGGGGAGACGGATTGGCAGCCGTGGTCGGCAGGCGCTATCCGGTCAAGGTACTCCGGAATGGAAAAAGCCTTGGTGGTTCCGCGGCTTTTCTCGTGTCAACGCTAATCTCTTTTTTCATCTACCTCGCTATTTTGGGAGAGTTGAATACGGGAACGATTGTGCTGCTCGCTGTGGCAGGAATGCTGGTAGAATTCTTTTCGCCGAAAAACCTGGATAATCTCACGGTGCCGTTGATCATCGGAATCCTCGGCTTTTTAATCGAATCAAACATGATTTGAATCCGCTGTAATAACGCTCATTGAATCCATCCGGAGTATTGTATGGCGAACGACATGCCGGTTTCGCTGAAAAACGCTTGTATCTATGAGCTATTCATACGAAATCATACGCCCAAAGGGAATTTCATTTCGATCATCGACGATCTCGAGCGCATCCGAACACTCGGCGTGGATATTATCTGGCTGATGCCGGTACATCCCATTGGGCAGGAGGCGCGCAAAGGTTCGCTGGGATCTCCGTATGCGATAGCCGATTTCCGCAATGTGCATCCTGGTTATGGCTCAATGGATGATCTTGAGCTTCTCATCGATGAGATTCATTTCCATAAAATGAAAATCATGCTCGATATCGTATTTCACCACACATCCCCGGATTCGGTTCTGGCGCGAAACCATTCAAACTGGTTCAATCGTGATGGCGCAGGGCAGCCATTCCGCAAAGTTGATGATTGGTCGGATATAATTGATCTGGATTACAGTCACCGCGACTTATGGGAATATCAAATCGAGACGCTGAAACAGTGGACGAAAATACAAATCGATGGCTTTCGCTGCGATGTTGCGCCGATGATACCCGTGGATTTTTGGTCAAAAGCCTGGATGGAAATTGCCGCTATTCGACCGGATATGATCTGGCTCGCAGAAACACTCGATCCGGACTTCACGCAAAAGCTGGCAAAAAACGGGCATGTCACGCACACAGATGATGAAATTTGTCAGGTTTTCGATATGACGTATGATTATGAAGGCTATACCGTTTTCAAGCGATATATGAAAAAAGAGATCCGACTGATCGATTATGTGAGTTATTTGATAAAGCAGGATGCCAAATTTCCGCAGCATGCGGTTAAACTGCGCTTTCTTGAAAATCATGATACGCCGCGCGCGGCAAAACTCTGCCCGACTCCCGCTACACTGAGCAATTGGACAGCATTCCAGGCATTTCTGAAAGGGGCATTTCTGATTTATGCGGGACAGGAACTGGCTATGACCACCACACCTTCGCTGTTTGAACGCGAAACGGTCAATTGGAAAAGCAGCAATGCCAATTTCGCCTCGTTTATCGCGCGGCTGTGCGAATTGAAAAAGAGTCCCATCTTCGCCGAAGGCAAATTCACGCTCTATCCTGTGGATGATTTTTTGATGGCGAAATGGGAAAAACAAGGGCATGGTTATCTCGGTATTTTCAATGTCCAAAATATCAGCGGAAAACGACGCGTGGAACTCACCGATGGCAGGTATCCGGATCAGCTCTCCAGATATTCGTACCAGGTTGAAAATCGCCTGCTGACCATGCAAAAAATGCCTCTCATTTTAAAATTTTAGGAGGGTGGTCATGGGTCACCTCAAAACAGCCATTTTCGCCTTGTATTTCGTTATGGCGATCTCTCTTTCGATGGCTCAGGATACGCTGCGAGTGCTCCCTGCCAGCGGAATCCCGGGCACGGATAGCGTCTCGGTCAATATCGCTCTCATCAACTCACAACCGGTACTCGCGCTGCAATTCGATATAAAAGACAGCTCGAACTTTTTGGAGCTTTCAGGGATCAAGGAGACGGCACGTACGGAAAATTTCACGCTCGAAGCCACGGATTTTGATACGCTGTGCCGGATAATTATTTTCGATTTACTCGGCAGCGCCATCCCCGAAGGCAAAGGTACCATTGCCGAATTGTACTTCGATGTCTCGCCGCAAACGAATGTTTCCCGCATTCGCCTGATGCTCCAAAATGTAACCGTCTCCGCCATCGATGCCCAGCCGTTGGATTTCGTCATCGATGACACCCTCTTCACTGTCCCGTCTCCCGTGCCAGTCGAATTGGCTAACTTCAGTGCGAAGCAGGCTGGAAACGAAATCATCTTGACCTGGCGCACGCTCAGCGAAAGCAGCAATGCGGGATTCGAAGTACAACGTCGGGATGAAATGAACGATTTCGAACGTATCGCCCTGGTGAAAGGGCACGGAACAACCGTAATCCCGCACGATTACGAATATCGGGACAATATCTGCACAGAATCCTGTATTTGGTATCGGTTGAAACAGATCGATTTCAATGGCTCTTTCTGCTATTCAAGGGAAATTCAGATTGCTCCCCAATTGCCGGGCAAATTCAAACTCGTACAAAATTATCCCAATCCTGTCACGCGCTCAGAATCGGGATTGCAAACGAATTTTGGCGTTGAGCTTCCTTTCCGCAGCGACGTGACGGTATCGATTTACAATGTTTTGGGTCAGCGGATACGGGTAATCGTTCAAGAAGAATTGGGAGCGGGCTTGCATTCATTCCAGTGGGATGGCAAAAATGAAGCGGGCATTCTGGTACCGGCGGGAATGTATCTTTATCGTCTCCAGGCAAAATCCAGTGACGGGAAGCGCTTTTTTCAATCCGCACGCAAACTGGCGATTTTGCCCTGAAGCCGGATGAATAAATACAGTGTACGCATGGGAAGGCTGTCACAGATTTTCAGCGATTCAATGCATTGGCAACTTTGGTGATGCCCTGAATAATCCAGTTAATATGCTTTTCGCCCAACTTCTGCCCGAGTGGAATAACGACCGTTCGGCTCAAATAATCCAGCGTATCCGGGCACATATTGCGGCTGTATTGAACGTTCCCTTTATAAAACGGGCAGGTCCAGGGACATCCATTTCGATCCGCCGTATGTTTATTTAAAACATAATCCCAATAATAATAAATGTGGCGGTCGGGAATGGCTTTATCAAACATCGAGCCGCCAGGGATACCCTCCGCGCGCAAGGCTTCGGCAAACGCCCTGGTTTTATCACTTGTCTCACAAAAAAAGCACAAACTGACGCTGCAATCTCCCGCCGGGTCAGGCACATCCTGCAGTTCAATGCCGGGTAAGGTTTTTATTTCATTACAAATAATTGATTTTGTTTTCCGAAGTTTAGTCAGAATATCATCGAGTCGTCCGAATTGAACCAATCCGAGCGCGCCCTGCAATTCATTCATGCGATAATTTTCACCGGCAAATGGCTCAGTTGTGAACGTTCCCTTTTCCCAGAAAACCATGGCTGAATCATGCTGCAATGTGGCGCGTTCATATACCACGCGGTCGTTGGTGATCACCATTCCGCCTTCGCCGGCAGTGACGAGTTTATAATATTGCATGCTGAAGGCACCGGCATGCCCAATCGAGCCCAACTTTTTGCCCTTATAGATTCCGCCGTTAGCTTGCGCCACATCCTCGAGCACCAACAACTTGTGGCGTCGGGCAATGTCCATAATGTCATCCATACGGCAGGGCGTTCCCCGCATGTGAACTGGCATAATCCCGCGAGTGTGTTCGGTGATTTTGCGTTCGATATCCTTCGGATTGATGGTCAATGAATTGTCAATCTCAACGATGACGGGGATAGCCCGTACCGCCAGAATTGCCGCAGCCGAAGCGATATACGTGTAGCCCGGTACAATCACTTCATCGCCCGATCCGATGCCCAAACCGACCAGTGCTGAGATGAGCGCTGTGGTTCCGCCGGTGACTGCCAGGGCATGCTTGCACCCCATGTATTCGGCAAATTTCGCTTCCAGTTGAGAGACCTTTGAATCTTTCGCTTCATGCAAAAATCGAAACGGTTTTTTCTGCTTCAGCGTGGTAATTATCGCATCAATTTCACGCTCATCAATTTCTTCAGCGCCGTGAATAGTTGTCGGGAACGGTTCTTTGGTAACCGGGTCTCCCCCTTGAATTGCCAATTTCGCTTCCATCGCATCTCCCTAATCACTCTTGAATTTCTTTTCCAGAATCCGTTGAAAGCCTGATATCAGGCAACAACATCCTGAATGCCGATCCTTTACCGACGACCGATTCGACTTCAATACAACCGCCGTGGTTTTCAATAATTTTTTTAGCGAACATCAATCCCATTCCGTCACCGCGTTCTTTTGTAGTGAAAAACGGAGTGAATATTTTCTCCAATATCTTCGATGGAATTCCGATGCCATTATCCTCAATGCTTAGCCCAATTCTGGGATGAGCAAAGGTTTTAATCGTCAGCGTACCGCCATCTGGCATGGCTTCTATCGCATTATTAATTAAACAGCTCAGAGCCATAGAGAAGCGCCGCTTATCCAAATCCACTGTTGGTGCATCTTCGTCAAATTCCGTTATCAACGTTATTTTCTGATCCAAATCAATGCTTGCCAGCGTTTCCAGAACGATTTCCTTTAAGCTGACAGCGCTCAATTCGAGCGTAAATGGCTTGGCAAAATCCAAAGTATCCTTGATGAAATGATTCATTTTATTGATTGCTTCAGAGATATTTTGCACGCCTTCCGTAATAGCTCTGGTTCGCTCAGGCGATTCTTCCTGCTGTACATATCCGGAAATGATATCGACCCACGTAAAAATACCGTACAATGGATTCTTCAAATGATGCACGATCATCGTAGCGAACCTGCCAAGCGTGACCAGACTCTGGTTTCTAAGCTTCTCGTCCGACATCAAGTTGATTTGGTGCACCATCCGATTAAACGCCTGGTTTATTTCTGCGACTTCATCCTTGACTTTTCTCTTCTGTGGTTGCAGTTCCTGAATTCGATAATCCATTTCGCCGGCTGTAATTCTCCGAACCCCCCGGTGCAATTCAAGCAAGGGCTTGGTAATTGATTGCGCGAAAATGGACGCAGAGATAAGCCCTAAAACGATACTGCTTGCACCTAAAATAACCATCCATGTATTCCAGTTCCGCATCTCGTCAAAAACCGGTTTCATAGAGCTTAAAAAAATAAGCGCTGGTCGTTTGCTTTGATGTCGAAGCTCCAGTGTATTATCCAGGCGATACAGTGGAACTGCGACACAGATGACGTCGCCGTGTTCGGGATCGAGATCCTGCCATACTTTTGACTTTTCTAGCTTGACTGCCTGGTTGCTGAGCTCTGTTGTGTCACGTTCGCCTCTTTTTGATGTATTGCTATGAACGACAATATTGCAATCAGTATCGACGATTTCTGCCATGAGTGAATTTTCATCGCTATCTAATCTGTCGATGATCGACTGAAGGGAATTGATCCGTTGTTGATAATAATCGGTACTTGCGGCATTTGAAATGGATAGCGTGGTGCTGTGAAGCATGCTTTTGTAAGAATCTACAGCGGCTTGTTTCCGCCAGAAAGAACTAAACACAAGGAGTGGCAACACAAGCAAAATAATCAAAATTAAAAACGCCGCTGTGAGCCGCGGCTTGATTTTCAGTGTGATTAAAAACCGTTTTAATCTACTCATTGGATATTAGCTCAACCTGGTCCAGATGGGGAATACCTATATAATTAGTTTTGAAATTTTTCACCCTGCTATTTATTACATAGCACAGCTTCCGGTGAAATAGCGGAACGCAAGGCATCTCCGCGCTTAAAACGCTTTCAACCTCCCGATATATCTCATCCCGTTGCCCCGCATCGGACCAATTCTGACGACCGGCGAGAACCAGGGAATCGATTGTTGAATTTTTATACCGAAAAAGATTCGGAACACCGTGTTTATCGAATGAATAGAATAGGAATGAGTAAAAATCATCCGGATCCGCGATCATGCTTTTCCAACCATCCAAAAACAGATGACCGTCGCCTGCTTTAACCGCCCGATCGTACTCACTCCAAACATAAAAATATTGCGATTCCACCTGCAATCCCAGTGTTTCAATATCATCGATTATGCTCGTGACGAAAACGCCGATTCGTTCATTATTCGGATGATAGCAAATCAATTTTAGCGGTTCATCATTGTTTAAGTGCAATTTCCTGGCGCGCGTAACTGCTTTCTCAGTATTCTGTTCGAGATTTGACCACGGCGGTACATTCAACAGATTCTCAGGTATTAGCGAGTATGCTATGTGGGCACTATTATCCAAAAATCGCTGAACAATATCGTTGCGATTGATCACCTGCGCCATTGCCAGGCGCAGTTCGGGATTGTTGAACGGCGGACGTTCGCAATTAAATCCGAGAAAATAGGTATGAAAAACCTGATGCCAATGAGTCTCGATATTTTCTGTCTGATTCACTCGAAATAAGTATTTCGGAGATAGCTCAACAACGATATCAAGTTTCGATTCCTTCAATAGCAAAATCTGCTGCTCCGAATCATCAATGACACGAAATTCCAGATCGATTGGATTGCTTTTCCGCCAGTAATCCGTATAATGCTCTAAAAAAATATGATTCGCGCTATCCCATCGAATGAATTTAAACGGACCCGTACCAACCGGATGCCTGGTGATATCAGAGCCATATTTCATCAACGCTGCCGGGCTGATAATACCAGTTGTCATCGGATCAGCCAGAATATTCAGAAAAGGCGCATAAGGATATTTTAGTCGGAATGCCACAGTCAAACTATCGACAACCTCAACATTTTGAATCATATCAAATGCATCCCGCGCTGATCCGGGTTGTAAGTAGAATTGGAATAGCGGATCGATCAGTCGGCGAAAAGAGAATTTAACAGATTGTGCGGAAAACGGGGTATCATCGTGGAAGACGACATTGTCTCTTAAAGAAAATGTCCAGTATAAACCATCGGGACTGTGAGTCCAACTCCGGGCGAGCATTGGCTCGAATACCAATGAATCATCGCTGAAGGCAACCAGCGTCTCATGAATATGAGGAATTATTTGACTGCTAAAATATTCTGGTTCGCGTTCAGGAGCAAGCCCCGCAGGCACAGACTTGAGCCCATAAATCAGGGTGGGATTTTGTTGGTTTGAACAAGACAGAATGATTTGCGCCAGCAAAATAATGATCGCTCCCAGCCTGGTAGGGAAACTGACTGTCTGCAACATAAAAGACCTCTCTCAACCTCTAAACTTCAAAAAAAATTCATCGATGTTCGTTCCATCCTCGGAGCCGAATTCATCGAGGCAAAGAATCGCTTTAAATTAAGTAAAAAAAATGATGAATGCAATACCTTTTTGAAAAATAAAAAGCGCAGACGTAACATCTGCGCTTCTGTCATGTGCGATCATTTCCCGGCACGACTATAGTGATGTCGGCATCCCTCTCATCGACATGCTCAGGGAAGGAACGAGACGGGTCAGGGTGCGAATAATGCGTAACATAATAACCTCCATTGGTTTGTGGGTTTTATTTGTAAGGCAAAGTGCCTTTATGTGGGTTGAAAACTAGCTTTCAATGTATGTTTGCGACGCTTACTCCTCATTTTGAAATAATTGAATACCGGAAGACACACATTTTCCAGCATTGCCCACACCGACAAAAACAGCCGGATTCTGACATCATCTGCAACATAGCGATAACCGGTTTTATAATTCCCCTTAAGCCGATTCATATTTTTTAGCGTATTGAAAATAGGCGTTCCCTTGTGAGGGGTGAGGCGACGCTCGACGGACAGCATGCCGCCAACCCGCGCCACACGCGGCTTCAACTGGTCCAAAAATGATAAATTCTGATTCAGCTCATCCCAGGTCGTAAACGCATCGGTTAAAATCATCGCCACGATGTAATTGATTCCCAGCGAGTCCAAGGTATCCAGAGCGCGTCGGTTCTGTTCAACCGTAGTTCCCTTGTTAAATGTATCCAGTCCCCTTTGATGCGCTGATTCAACGCCAATAAAAACTCGGGACAAGCCGGCAGATTTCAAATGAGCCATCAGATCGCGGCTTATCTCGGAGACACGGCAGGAAAACTGGAACGAAATCTTCAACTGACGTCGAAACAATTCATCTGCAAATTCCCTTGCCTGCTGTTTGCCCCTGTTTCCCGGGGCGAAGAACTGGTCATCGATGAATTTAAATTGATGCCTGCCAAATTTTTCCACCAGGCGTTCAATTTCATCAACGATATTTTTCACGCTGCGCTGACGATAATTCGGTCCAGCAGATGCCTTGTAAAAGGATTGGATGCTGCAAAAAGAGCAATTGGCGTAGCACCCCCGCGAGCCCGACAAATCGATCATTCCGCCCTGCTGAAGTACCTGCGGGGTTTGCGAGCGATCCGGATAAGGCAATGTATCCAAATCCGCGATTTTTGCCCTTTCGGGATTTTCCATGATGCTCCCATTCCGCCGAAACGACAGTCCGGCAATAGATTCAAAGGCGTTTCCGGAATCAATCGCAGCCGCCAACTCGTTGAGGGTGTATTCACCTTCCCCGCGCACGATAAAATTGACAGCGCTAAAATCGCGGAGAATTTCGAATTGATTGAAAGTAGCATAATGCCCGCCCAGCACAACCGGCGCATTACAGCCCCGGGAGCGGATGCCGTTTATGATCTTGAACGCCCTGGCTGCAAAGCACTCCTTCAGCGAAAAACCGATGAGCTGCGGTTTGGCTGCCAATATTGAATTGATGATTCCCGAAATCGACAGCGATTCCAGCACAGAACTGATAATGCGAACGTAATGCCCTTCTCGTGTCAGGCAACTGCTCAAATAACATAATCCGAGATGCTCATACGGTTCACATATTTTTGATGGCGGTGCAGGATCGACAAGTACAATTTTCATAGGTCTATACTTTCTGCGATTGTTTCTTTATTTTTCTCTCATGTTGACGCGATAAGAATACGATATTTATTCATTCAATTCAACGTAAACAACATTGCAGCAATATTGTCATATTTTTTTTATCAAATTGGTATTAAATTGCGTCCCCGGTCGCTCAGGTTTTTCTGAGACTGTACCTTGCCACAGGGTAATCGCTCAGTTGCTGCTTCCCAAACTCCAGCTTGGGAACCGGGGGGCATTTTAAACCATGAAAAAAACCAATAACTGAGATATTACCAATTGATTTTTGAATTTTAGGCTTGACATTTTGTCATAATTAGGTTATATTGATGACCATACTAAAGATAAATTTGTTAGTATTTCGTTTGGCTTCAGCTTGCTTTATATCTGCTCAAATCTTTTGATTTTTTACAATTTATATTGCGCAGCTAAACCTATCGAGTTGATGGATTGTCACCTCTGACAAATAAACGCCACCCGCTCGTTAGTAATTGCTTACGCAGTAATCATGGGGGCAGAAATCGCTTCGATAGCGAGGAGAGAGGAGTCTCATATAACAGGATTTGGTTTCCGGGGTACTGCTGGACCGCTTGAATTCTACTCGTTCTATGTTCTAACCCCCTCATTCACATAGCTTGTTTTTCTGGCAAAAGCGACATGAATAAATTTCAACTCGTTTCCACTTACGCGCCGCAGGGCGACCAGCCGCAGGCAATCCGCGAATTGACCGAAGCGATAACTCGCGGCGACACGTTTCAAACATTACTCGGCGTCACAGGCAGCGGCAAAACCTATACAATGGCAAATGTTATTGCAAATGTAAACAAGCCGACGCTGATCATTTCGCACAATAAAACCCTGGCAGCGCAATTGTATGGCGAATTTAAGGGCTATTTCCCGCACAATGCCGTTGAGTATTTTATCAGTTATTATGATTATTATCAACCCGAAGCATACCTTCCCGCCACCGATACCTACATCGAGAAAGACACGTCGATCAATGACGAGATCGATCGCTTGCGTTTGAAAGCCACCAGTTCACTGCTCGAACTGAATGATGTGATTATTGTGGCATCGGTTTCGTGCATTTACGGGCTCGGGTCGCCGGAAGATTTCGAGGGATTGCTGCTCTTCCTGGAAACCGGTCAACGCATCGACAGAAACCGAATCCTCGAAAAGCTGGTTGATATTCATTACACACGAAACGATATCGATTTTGCCCGCGGAACTTTTCGCGTCAGAGGCGATGTGGTTGAAGTGATCCCCGCCGATGAAGAAAGAGCGATTCGGATTGAGATGTTCGGTAACGAAATTGAAAAAATATCCGCCATCGATACGTTAACCGGCGAAATTGTTGAAAGCAAACATAAAGCTGTGATTTATCCGGCTAAGCATCATGTGACGACCTATCAAAAATTGAACCGTGCGATTGCAACAATCCGTGAGGAGCTTCAGGAGCGTTTGGCATATTTTAGAGGCCATAGCAAACTGCTCGAAGCGCAACGGCTTGAAATGCGCACCAATTACGACCTGGAAATGATGCAGGAGATTGGCTTTTGCTCCGGAATCGAAAACTATTCACGCCATATCTCCGGAAGGGAACCCGGTCAGACGCCATTTACGCTGCTGGATTACTTCCCGAAAGAATTTCTGCTGTTCATCGATGAATCGCACGTGACCGTTCCGCAAATTCGTGGCATGTATCACGGTGATCGTGCGCGCAAAGAAATTTTGGTTGAACATGGTTTCCGGCTGCCTTCGGCGCTGGATAATCGCCCGCTGAATTTCTCTGAATTTGAATCTTCGCTCGATCAAGTCATTTTTGTATCGGCAACGCCGGCTGATTATGAATTGGAAAAATCAGGCGGCGTGGTCGTGGAGCAAATTATCCGCCCAACCGGATTGATGGATCCCGAAATTATCGTCAAGCCGGTGGAAGGTCAAATAGACGATTTAATTGGTCAGATCAGGCGCGTGATCGAGCGCCAGGAGCGCTGCTTGGTAACTACGTTAACCAAACGCATGGCTGAAGACCTGACCGATTATCTCGCGGGAGTAGACATTAAGGTACGATATTTGCATTCGGAAATCGACGCTTTGAATAGAGTCGAAATTTTACGAGACTTACGACTGGCAGCGTTCGATGTTTTGGTGGGTGTCAATCTTTTGCGCGAAGGATTGGATTTGCCCGAAGTATCGCTGGTCGCGGTACTCGATGCGGATAAGGAAGGATTTCTCCGCTCTGCTCGTTCACTGATTCAGACCGCTGGTCGAGCCGCTCGTAATATCGCCGGACGCGTGATATTTTATGCCGATAAAATGACCGATTCTATGCAGCAGGCAATCGACGAAACCAACCGCAGAAGAAAAATTCAGCAACAATACAACGAAGAGCATGGCATCGAGCCAAAATCGATCTATAAATCTGTCGAAGACGTTCTGGGCACGACTCGCGTGGCTGACGCCAAAGCCGAAAAAACTACCCAAAGCCGTAAAGGTCGGCTATACGATACCAAATGGGGTGAAATGTCTCCAATGGAACGGGAGGCAATCCTGGAGCAACTCGAAAGCGAGATGTTCGAAGCTGCGAAGGAAATGGATTTTGAGCGTGCTGGCGATTTACGAGATGAAATAAAGCGTTTAAAATCGAAAAAATCAAAGAAGAAATCACGAATATAATAGAAAGACATTGCATCGCATGAAAGTGCTGGTGATCGGAAATGGCGGGCGGGAACATGCCCTGGTCTGGAAAATCGGACAAAGCTCGCTTGTAAACAAAATTTATTGTGCACCCGGCAATGCCGGCATTGCAAAACAGGCAAAATGCCTGGATATTGCGGCGGATGATTTCGACAAACTCCTGCACTTTGCCGGCAAAGAAAAAATCGATCTGACGGTGGTCGGTCCCGAAGCACCACTGGCAGCGGGTATCGTCGATCGCTTCGAGGCACAGGGACTCAAAATTTTTGGCCCATCGAAAAATGCGGCTGAACTTGAAAGCAGCAAAGTGTTCGCCAAATACATAATGGGCAAATATTCGATACCTTGTGCGAAGAGCGAAGTTGCAGATGACCCGCAACTTGCACTGAAAATTGCCAGCAACACCGGATTTCCCTGCGTCATCAAAGCCGATGGTTTGGCTGCCGGCAAAGGCGTCATCATCTGTGATACAATCGAAGACGCTGAGAGTGCCATCGATCGCATCATGATCAAGCGTGAATTTGGCGAATCAGGTCGAAAAGTTTTGATTGAAGAATTTTTGCAGGGCGAAGAAGCGTCCGTATTCGCTATCAGCGACGGTCAAAATTACAAAATCCTGGTTTCGTCCCAAGATCACAAATCCATTTTCGATGGTGATCAGGGACCCAACACCGGCGGCATGGGCGCGTATGCACCTGCGCCGGTCGTTACAGATGAATTGATGCAAAAAATTGAAAAACAAATCATTGAGCCGACAATTACCGGGATGGCGCTTGAAGAACATCCGTATCGCGGGCTGCTCTACGCCGGGATCATGATAACACCCGAAGGTCCAAAAGTGCTCGAATTCAATTGTCGCTTCGGCGATCCCGAAACCCAGGTTGTGCTGCCTGTGATGAAAACCGACCTGGTAGATTTATTGCTGGCTGCTTGCGAAGGCAGGCTGGAAAAAACCGCCTGCGAAAATCACGATCTTTCCGCGGTTTGCGTGGTGATGGCTTCGGGCGGATATCCTGGCTCGTACCAAAAAGGGATCGAGATATTAGGCCTGGATCGGATTTTTCCGGAAAATACATTCGTATTCCATGCCGGAACCCGGATGGAGAAAAATCATGCTGTCACCAGCGGCGGTCGCGTGCTGGGCGTTACTGCCTGGGCGCCTGAATTAACGGACGCGCTGAAAACCAGCTATGACACCGTCGGGAAAATAACGTTCAATGGTGCCTATTACAGGAGGGATATTGCTCATCGAGCATTGAATCGAATTTAATTGGCGTTATTATCGCTAACTGAACCTTATGACGGAGGAGCAATGAAAGTATTGGTAACCGGAGGAGCCGGTTTTATCGGATCTCATGTGGTTGATGCGTATGTGAATGCAGGACATGAAGTGGTTGTTCTTGACGATCTTTCCACCGGAAAGCTGGAGAATATCAATCCGAAAGCGCGTTTTGTTAAAATGGACATTCAAGATCCGAAAGTGCAGGAGATCTTTGACGCCGAGCAATTTGAAGTTGTCAATCACCATGCTGCCCAGATGGACATTCGGAAGTCCGTTGCGGACCCGTTGTACGATGCCCGGGTCAATATCCTGGGAACGCTGAATTTGCTGGAAAATTCAGCTAAACACAAAATCAATAAATTCATCTTCATCTCATCGGGCGGAGCAATCTACGGGGAACAGGACACGTTTCCCGCAGATGAAACTCATCCGACGCGCCCGCTGTCACCGTATGGCGTGGCAAAGTTGACCGGCGAAAAGTATCTGTATTATTACGCCGCTACCTATCATTTGAATTACGTGGTATTGCGCTACGCCAATATTTTCGGTCCGCGTCAGAATCCCGAAGGCGAAGCCGGTGTAGTTGCGATTTTTGCCTCAAAACTGCTGGCGGGTCAACAGCCAATCATCAACGGCGATGGCAAACAAACCCGCGATTTTGTGTTTGTTGCCGATATCGCGCGCGCAAATTTGAAGGTTCTGGATTATCCCAAAACGGCAACTTTCAATCTGGGCACTTCGAAGGAAATAGATATCAACGAGATTTTCAGGTTGCTCAACCGGGCAACCGGCGATAAGGCGAAAGAAATGCACGGACCGGCAAAACCGGGCGAGCAACTCCGAAGTGTTATCGATTATGCAAACGCAAAAACATTACTGGGCTGGCAACCCGAAGTATCGCTTGAGAGCGGCTTGCTGAAGACAATCGACTATTTTAGGAAGCGCGCTTCATAGGCAAATGCCGGGCAGAAAAAGTGTTCATTTCGCGCGGGGCAAGGGATTTGGGTATGTGCGATTTCAATCGACGCGAAAGCGAGCTTTCGCACTCCGCGCGGCTTTTCCCGTTCAAAAAGGCAATTGATTATTTTAAAGATGTCGGATAAGTTTTTCATTAATATAGAATTAAACAATTACGAACCCAAGCTATTCGGCTCTTTCAAGCTTTTTAGCGCATCACGCATTTTCAGGTGGCAGTGACTACTAGCCGTCATCCAGCAGTGATGAAAAGGGCAAAGCCTTTCAAAGGTTTGAACCTTTGAAAGGCTAAACAATACAAGCAGGAACCGAACGATTATTTAGAGTCTGTCCGAGAACTACCTTTGATCTGTCATTGCGAGGAGCGTTTTTTACGACGAAGCAATCTCAGCCGTTTTATTAGGGGATTGCTTCGGCAAAAAACGCCTCGCAATGACAATTTTTCGAGTTTTCGGACGGAC
>JAFGMA010000270.1 GCA_016927835.1 Candidatus Zhuqueibacterota bacterium
AATTCGTAAATATTTCACAAAAAATTGCCGTAAGCTATTTGAAATATCAGGAAATTACAGGAAAAAATATCAGCTTTGATAAGCGAGGCGCACCCAATGATTTGGAAGATATGGCGGTGGATTGCATCGCTTCGCTTTTTATGCGCGATGACGCTGGTCAATTCACTCAATTGCAGCGATATTTTTCGAGCCTGGTAAATAGCCCCATTGATCTGTCAAATGATGAAATTTTAGTCAAGCTTCGCGGATTGGTGATTAAAAAGACGAAACAGGAACTATCGCGAATCTTTCGAGAGCGCGATCCTGAAGGTGCAAAAATCATTCGCAACATTCGTGTGGCGCTCAAAACATCATCCGATTTGTGTTCCTTCAAAGAAATGGGAAGAGAATTTATTTTTTCGCGGGAAACCGCCCGTTCTGCCAGTACGAATCCAAAATCAATTCTTAACAGGATTAATTGCCTGGATTCAAATTGCGCCGAGTTGAATTCATCTGACAATATCGAGCACCAGTATCCGAATTTGCGTCGGCTTCAACCTGCGATGCCTGAACGAACATTGAAACATAAATTTCTGATTCATTTCGAACCCAGGGATCCGGTATCGACAATTATTCGAAAAATGCTGATGGTTATCGCCGAAGATCCGCTGTATCAGAATTTTCTGGCATTGGATGTTGCATCTAACCTAATCCGCATCATAAACCAGGAACTGGTACATGAACGGCTCATCAGTGGAACAGATTCGGAATCACCAATGGATTTTGTCCGTCACAAAGAAATTGAACTGGCAATGAACGAAACTGCACAATTCATCGCCACTAAACTCAAGCAGCAGTATGTTCAAAAAAATAAACTTGATAGTCAAAAAGCAACGATCTATTTAAATTCCATAACCGATATGATTAATGATTTAGCCGGAGGCAAAGAAACTGAATCCAACTTCAGCTATTTGAAACGGCATATTCCAAATCTCACCCAGCAACAATACCGCCAGGACGAACGTTCGATCTTCGAATACCTAGTGAAACTCACCAAGAATGATCTTATAAAAAATCTGAAAGCGCTGCTTTGATTTTCTGTAAATACGAAGCTTTGTATGTATATACAGGAAAATTTGAACTAAATAACTCATTTCCTTTAGGGTTCACATTTGTTAACAAGGACTTACGTGTACAGGCATCCATAAAACCAGCGAAACGCTTTGGAACCGGTGTACGAACAACAAGCTTATGCGACATTCAAACCGGCATGTCATACTCGTAAGTCCTTTTTCTCTAACGGGGGATTTACCATTTCTACAATGAGTCCTATGGAAAATATTTCAGATACATGCGCAAGCCTTTATCAAATCGATTGCCTGGTCATTAACCACACGCTTCTTGGCGATGAAGCAACTCGTATCGTCCTGCATTGTGTTAATTGTTTAAATTGCCGGCAAACGTACAATGAACTCAAGCAGATACACCATATTTTTAAGCTTGTATCGGGCAAATCCATCGCCCCCGGGAGTTTCGAGCTCCTTGAAGATATTGAAGGCGATGCGATTAAGATATTTTCGTTCGAGCTTAAGCCCGTGGGCAAAAATAGCCAAAGCACTGATAATACTTGCACGTGGTATCTGATTGTGGAAGCCGGATCAACCAGTCATGAGGATGGCAATTTCCCAACTCCTGATCGTATCAAGTTATATGCAATTCAGAGTAAACGTATGGGAGATATTTGCCTGGTGATCTGTGCGGCAGATATGAAGCTTTTCATTAATAAAAAATTCAGTCTTTCCAATCACCCACAGCAACTTGAAAGCGATGAAATCGGTATCATAAAAGCAGTTGATTTGGATCCGAAGAATTTGCCCAATCAGAGGCTTCAGGTTGAAAATGGATAATCGCTTTTTTATCCATATCGATAAATAACCCCTTTTGCACAGTCCTTGGTTACCATCTACAGAATTTTTACTATCATCTCGAAGCTACTTCTCTTTACATCGAGAAATATCGTGCATCCCATTCAAATTACAATTTTTCAAAAACTCCAATTGTATGAGGATAAAGCTGAGATTTATGACGAATTCTGATTGTCGCGATTAATACCATATCAGATATTATTTTGAAAAATTGATTAAATCGCTTGAATTAAATCTGCCAATATTTTATATTTCAACAACTTGTCCCTACTTGTTTCGATCAGCCGCTTTATTCGTTGAATTAATGAGCAATTAACCTTAAAAAATGAAAGGGCAGTCTATGAAACAATCCAACCTTACCTGGTGGCAGGAAGCTCGTTTCGGTATGTTTATTCACTGGGGAGTATATTCGATACCCGGCAGGGGCGAATGGCTGTTTTACCAGGAGCATTTTCCGGTGGAAGAATACGCGCAATTAGCGCAGCAATTCAATCCGATGCACTACGATCCCCACGAGTGGATCGCGGTCGCAAAGGATGCCGGAATGAAATATATCGTTTTGACGACACGCCATCACGATGGATTCTGTTTGTTCGATAGCAAGGTATCTGATTTCACAGCGCCCAAAACCGGCGCCGGTCGCGATCTGATCGCTGAATTTGTGGAAGCGTGTCGCGCCGAAAAAATGAAATTCGGATTCTATTATTCATTGATGGACTGGCGATTTCCCGGAACTCGACCCCATTTGCCGGTTCAGCCCGATTCAACTTATGTCTCGGCGGTGGAACAGGCGCATGCCCAGATACGCGAGTTGTGCACGAATTACGGACCCATCGATATTCTCTGGTATGACGGGATGCATCCTGGAAAGCCCGAACTCTGGCGGTCCGAGCAACTCAATGCAATGGTCAGGCAACTTCAGCCGAATATTCTCATTAATAATCGCGCAGGTACTCCGGAAGATTTCGGTACGCCTGAAAATGTAATTACGCCCGAATCGCGTCCCTGGGAAGCATGCTATACTATGAACAGAACATGGGGTTACGCCAGATACGATCGCAATTATAAGTCGGCGATTGAGATAGTCAGGCTTTTGACCACCTGCGTGGCAGAAAACGGCAATCTGTTGCTGAATATTGGTCCTGATGGGGAAGGTCGTTTTCCGATTGAATCGGTGGAAATTTTGCGGCACGTAGGCTGCTGGATGCGCATGAACGCCGAGGCGATTTACGGTGCTGGAATGGCGCCATTCGGTGCGCCGGCTCTCGGAGTTGCATCCCGTAAGGGAAATAACGTGTACCTGCTTATTCAGCGTTGGCCCGGTTCAACGGTTCCGCTCGCATGGTGCGGAAGCAAAGTCAAGTCTGCCCGTTTGCTCTCTACCGGTCAATTTGCGCGTATCGAGCAGACAGGGGATCGTGTCTGGTTGCACGCTTTGCCGGAATATCCGCCGGATCCGATCATGAGCGTGATCGAACTGGCGTTCGACGGAGAGCCCAGGGCATCCAGTCCGGCATATTGTTAATGCTACCCCCGGTCATGCGCCCAGATTTTTGAACAGGAACCGTCCCGCACCGAGTAATGCGCTATATTCGATATTCTGTGCCCGGAAAATTTCAATGTTTGAAATCGATGCCCGGATTGTTCCTTCCAGCGAATTCGACATCAAATGGTAGGAATGCGCGATCTTGCCGCCTACGATAATACACTCTGGTTGAAAGGAACTGATAACCGGTAGCAGGATTTGTCCCAGTATTCGTCCGGTTTCCTCGAATGACCGGAGTGCCGTCAAATCGCCCTTTTCTGCCTTTTGTGCGATTTCCTTGACATCGATTTGGCTGGAGCCATGGGCATTCAATTCGAGATAGCGTTTGATTATGCCGCGTCGAGATATCCGATCATCGACAATGCCGTTTTCATATCGCATGCCACCGATCCAAGCCAGCGGCGGTATACCTTTTCCTTCGAGAGCAATCTCATCATTCAAAACAAAACCGGAGCCCAGACCGGTTCCCAATGTCAAGCCGATGACGCGCGTATATCCCTTTCCTGCGCCCATCCAGGCTTCGCCGCGGGTGAATGCCCAGCCATCATTTTCAAGGTAAATCGGGTATTCACATGCCAGATTCAAGCGCTTCCTGAATTCCATCTTCAAGTTCAATCCATAGATGGATTCGTATTTATCAACACCTTTGATCAGGCTGATACCGTTCTCATAATCAAATGGTCCAGGCATCCCGATACCGATGCCTGCGATTACAAACTTCTGATCGCGCGCAAAATGAAGGAGCGTTTTTATAGCGTCGGCAAATGTGCTGATAATTATTTCCCGCGACCCTTTGGATTCGATGGGCGTTTGCCTGATGGATCCGTTCGCAAGCTTCCCCTCGGAAGAAACAATCGCAGATTTAACTGATGTGCCTCCGACATCGAGCGCAATGGCGTAGTTTCGTATCACGTGCTTCCCTTTGGTGTCAATTCGAATTTATTATGCTACTGAATATCCTGTAATGAATCGAGGCGCCAGTAAGTAACTATTTTAAAAGACATTTTGCTTCACAAATATCCCCCTGGAAGATTCCAAAGATAGAATTCCTTAATGAGGTCTTTATAAAAATGTTGTTATGCACAACTGGCTAACGTTTATCTTCGATAATGAGCTTGAAATCTTCAAACTCGACAAAATAGGGCGTCTGATCGCATGAACCCGCCGCAAGTCCCACATCGATACTATCGGCAATTTCTGGCACCTGACCGGTATGTTTCGGGTAAACCCAATTTTCTCCATCAAAGCTGATATAGCCTGAAAAGCTGTCTCCGTGTCGCACCAGCTTCAACCACACGGGATAGGTGTCTGATTTCGCATGATTTTGACTTGACGCTTTATGCATGCAGCCGTCGCCGTGTTCATCCCACTGGATTCCGGCGCGTCCGGGAGTCGTAAATAGCAGCAACGAGCCCGGGCTGCCAGGTTCGGTTTCAAAGCTTTGACTGATATCATTGCGGATGAATAATCCGGCGCGAAACCATTCGTGCGTTCTCTTACCAAAACGGGCGACTTTCACTGTCGCGACGAAATCACCTTTAATCTTTTTCAAGTAAATTGCGCCATAAGAATCCTCCGCATGGTAGAAATCGGTGCCGCTGGCTTGGATCCGAAAATGATTCTGTTCCCGGTCGATTTTGAATTCACACGGCTTTGCGGTTCCCGAACAATAGGTATGCAATTCACTTGAAGCCAGATCGATCTCATGATACGGGTAAACATTCACTTCGACCGGAATCGTTTGCCCGATCTGTACCTGGTGCACGCTGGCTGGTGGTGTGATATTGAATGCAACCGTTTTCGATTCCCTGGCTGCCAGTTTCACCGGTAGTGTACTGGCAATTTTGCCATCGATGATTAAATTCGCATGAATAGAATTTTCGTGTGCTTTCACATTTTCAATCTGCGCACTGACGCGAATTTTCTCCCCTGCAGGTACGCTTTGATCGGAGATAGTCAGGTGATCGTAAAGTACAGATAGCGATTCGCCGCTGATTGTCACCGATTTTGCTGGTGCGGTACCGATTGCCAGCGCATGCACGCCGGGATCGGGAAATCGCACTTTAAACCGCACCGGAGTCGAGTTTCCGTGAATAACAGGGCATTTTTGGGTATCAGCCAATTTGCCATCGATAAATAGATTCACTGCTCCGATACCGGTAGCGCCCGTATTGGCAATATTGGCGCTGACATAGAAAAATTCGCCAGTTCCAATGAACATACCGTTCTCACCGTCGGAATTTGTTATTTCCAGTTCGCTGTATACAAATTGAGGGTCGCCCTCGATGACGGTTTCGGGAGGATGAACCGGTGCATCGATGAGAAAATTGTCACGGTAAAGATTATCCACCAGGTTGGCAGCGCAAAGCTTCATTTCGGATTGCTCAAGATTATAATAGATATTATCTTCAGCAATCCAGCCGGATGACATATTGTCGAACCACAAAGCGACATTGTCATTGAAAAAGCCGGCTTTTACATCATGCACCAGGTTTCGTCTGACAATAGAATCATACGTCATACCAGAGGTTGTTATCGCCCCGGAATCATCGGCATATTCCTGCACATGGTGCAAGTGGTTATATTCAACGCGATACCCGCCGGTAATTGCTTCTTCGAGATTGCGCCAGCCACCGAGACTTATCGCTGTTCTGCCGAGATTTCGTGTGATTTCATTGTGGGAGATCGTGATGAATAGCGCATTATAAGCGCCAATGGCACTGCTGCCGCACTCCATCAAGCGATTGTATGAAATGAAGGTTTCGCGGATGCTGTCCATCCATTTTTCTGGATGGGCAATGCCGGATACAAGGATACCGTGTCCTTCTGTCCCCAAAATCGTATTATTCAGGATATGCATTCGATAGCAGCCGCTCGCTATAACGATACCATTTCCGCCGAGGTTTCTGAGGCTTGCATCTGCGAGTTCACAATTATGCGCATATCCGAATGTGATAGCTGAATTGCCGGGATTGGTGGCTTCGAACGTCAATCCGTAAAACCTGAGATTCCGCACCGGATTATCCGCCGTTCCCTTGACTTCGATCAGTTGCGACAAAACCGGGGCAGCGATCAACGCCTGGTTGGGATCGATTAGTCCTTCCGCCGGAATATAGCTCATTTCGTTTTTCCGTTTGTTGAAATACCATTCGCCAGGGGCAGTAAGCAGGGCTTCGATATTTTCCACGTAATAGCGAACCGGCACTTCAAGAATTCCTTTTTGCGGTTTTTTAAGGTGGATAATCTGATTTTTCTCATCGACTTTCGCGATGGAATTGACGCCCGTGTGCCAACGCAGGAGCATAATAATCCGGTTGTCCTGCATCTCGTCCCAGTTTTTCACATCACCTTTTCTGAATTTCAACATGGTGGTTGAATCGGCGTGCTCTTCGGGCAAGAAAAAGCCGTGGTCAGGTGTCCGGGCGAGAATTTGACATCGACCATTGGCGATCAGTTTTTGCACCTCGAATCCTTTGACTGTTGCGCGCCATTTATCGCCCTGTCTCTTCCAGCCGGTGATTCGTTTGCCGCCCGAAATGACCGGGTATTCGCCTGGGTAGGCGGCATAAGTTATGAAATAATCCTTCAACTTATGATATTCGAACGCCCCGGATGGCAGGTCGGTTTCGCAGCGTTCGCCGCCGTCTTCAGGGGCGAAATGTATTGGTTCGTTTAATGAATAGTATCCCTCGCGAATTAGAACCAGAATATCCCTGCCTTCGCCGAGACTGTGCGGTGAGCCGATCCACCGTTTTTCAATGGGTTTCTTTTTCGGTTTGTATACCTGCTTTTTCAATTGTCTGACAGCTTTCTGAGCGCGTCCAATTGTCGCGAACGGTCCATCGGTTTTTCCCGCATTGGGTTCGGCAAGTGTCCCTGACCAGGAATCGTTGCCATTCGCTGATACATAAAAATCAGCCTGCGCGTCATGAATTGAAAATTTCTTCCAGGTTTCACCGCGCAGAAATCTTCCGTCGGCTAACAGGTTTGATTGAGTCATGGTTGTGATCCAGATTGTCAGAATAATTGAGATGATTGATTTCTTGAGCATATTCGTCGTCATTTCTAAGTAGGTTCAGTAGCGAAATTAATTGAATTATGAATTAATCTGTTTTATGAAACAGGGCGGATTCAGGGATTTCATTTTTGCCAGTATTAAAATTCTCATAATAAATTTTCAGATGCTTGTTGGCGCCACCCTGAAAGTATTCAACGCGGATCGGGTGGAAACCTGCTCCCAGTACGATCTGGGCGGTGACATCCCATTGTCCATGCAGCCCATCGTTATCAATTAGCAGCTTGCTGCCGATGTACAGACGGCTGCCATCGTTGGAAGCGGCTGTGAAACGGTAAATATCGGTTTCATCGATATAAATGTAACCTTCGAAAATCAAGCCAAAATATTCCGGCAGGTCATCGAACGGAAATGTCAACCGCGGTGAAATGCCAGTTTTATCAGGATTCAAATCTTTCAGGCGTTCTACAGTTTTGATTTCACCGGGCAATGCGAAATAGGCATAACGAATTCCTTTCTGCGGATTGACGATTTGAACCGGATTCAGTGGGATCTGTTTTTCATAGAAAGCCTGTTTCACTTTACCGGCTTTTCCGTCGGGATAAAACTCGCAGGCGCGCAATTCAGTATTTGAAGTGATGCGAATCGGACCGGCATAGCGCGGAGAGTCCGTTGTTGGCTCGCTGCCATCGAGTGTATAATGAATTTCAGTGAACAGCCGTTGTGAATGAATCTGTACTTCAACCGTGTCGATGAAGGCATTCTGTCTATGCGTTCCGAGCAAATCGGGCTGCCGGTAATTGGCTTTCAGCGCAATGAGCCGCACATAATGGTAAGCCATGCGCTTTAAAAAGTCTTCGATATTGCGGGAATCTTTGGCAGACCAGACCACTTCTGCCAGCGCGCACATTCGCGGCAGCGCCATGTATTCGACATGTTGTTCGTTTGGCATGTACTCCGTCCATACATTCGCCTGTGCGCCCAGGATATGCCGGGCTTGCATTTCGGTGAGTTCCGGTGGCGTCGGCTCGAACTCATAGACTTTTTCCAGCGGCGTATAGCCGCCGATCGCCTCCGGCGCATCTTCCGGATCATCCTGGTAAAAATCGAAGTAGCAATGCGATGTCGGCGACATGACAACATCATGGTTTTGTTGGGCTGCAGCAATGCCGCCCTCCGTACCGCGCCACGACATGACTGTGGCTTCGGGAGCCAGACCTCCCTCCAGAATTTCATCCCAGCCAATCAGCTTTTTACTTTTGGAAATCAGGAATTTTTCAATGCGTTTGATGAAATAGCTTTGCAGTTCTTCCGCTGTTTTCAATCCTTCGGCTTTCATGCGCGCCTGGCAGTGGGGGCATTTCTCCCAATTGGCTTTATTGACTTCGTCGCCGCCGATGTGAATATATTCGCCGGGAAAGAGCTCGATCACTTCCGAGAGAACATCTTCGAGAAATTTGAAAGTTTCATCTTTTCCGGGACAAAAGACATCTACAATAGGCCAATAGCCGCCGGTGGCAACCTTGAATGGTCCGCCGGTGCACGAATATTCGGGATAGGATGCCATTGCCGCCAGCGCGTGTCCGGGCATTTCAA
Organism: Candidatus Zhuqueibacterota bacterium; assembly: GCA_016927835.1. Lineage (GTDB taxonomy): Bacteria > Zhuqueibacterota > Zhuqueibacteria > Thermofontimicrobiales > Sulfurfontimicrobiaceae > Sulfurfontimicrobium. The sequence goes on from JAFGMA010000270.1 coordinate 9,062, forward strand.
TTTCCGGCACAACAGTGATGTATCGCTCCTTTGCGTATTGGACGATCTCTCTGACATCTTCCTTCGAAAAATAGCCGCCGTAAGTCGCCGGTTCGCCTTCTTTTTGCGGTTCGCATTCGTCCCAGGATTTCCCCGGTCGATCCGCCCGCCATGCGCCGACTTCAGTGAGCTTCGGATATTTTTCGATCTCGATGCGCCAGCCTTGATCTTCAGTTAAATGCCAGTGAAATACATTCATTTTATGCATGGCGAGAAAATCAATATAGCGCTTTACAAATTCTTTGGGATAAAAGTGGCGGCAAACATCCAGATGCATGCCTCGCCAGCCAAAACGGGGTTTATCCACAATGCGCACACATGGCAGGCTCCACTTGCCATCTCCGTGGTAGGGCTGATCGCAATAAATCTCTGCCGGCAGCAATTGGAAGAGCGTCTGCACGCTGTAAAATAATCCGGCTGGTTCGGCAGCAATTGCGGTGATGCGATCGGGCGTAACTGTGAGTCGGTATCCTTCGCCACCCGGTTGACTGTCCTTTTCCAGGCTGAAGCAGATCGCGTTGCGAGAGGTATCGTCCGGGATTTTGTTCGAAATTTTCAAATCCCAGCCCGCGGCGGTTTTAAATCTGTGCGCGACGTATTTTGCGATAGTTATGCTTTCTTCATTGTCATCCGCTACACAGAGCGCTGTTTGAGCATTGATTACAAAGACACCTGAGTCCTGTTTGAGTTCCATCGGTTTGGGGATAATAGTGATATCCGGATGAGTTGTCAATCGGTGCTTTGAAATGCAGCCCAGGATGAAGAAGAGTAGAAAGGCGATTGTGATCATCATAATGACATGATTCATTTGATCTGTTCCTTTTATAAGGCTGATTTTGGTAAATAGCCGCTTATTATTTCGAAGAATAAAATTTTCCAAAGTAAGCTTTGGCACTCCTCAATACTGCTTTATTTCGGTGCGGAGATGAAATTGTAATAGCGTCCCATCCAGTATGGCAGCAACCACCAGACGCCATCGCTTTCGGTGTGCCCGCCATCGCCCTGAATCGCCTTCCAGTTATTTTGGTCCCAGCGCCCCATGAAACGCTCACTTGGCGGAACCAGGCGATTGGTTTGAATTTCCTCCAGTTCGGGCACGCGCACCACCTGAAGGTCTTCGCGCAGCGTATTATCGATTTTCCAGCGAACCAGATCGAGCGACGCATCACGCAGTGCCCAGACCGACGTCGTTAATTGCGGATCCTGTCCGGTGCATGCCCTGTAGATGAAATTGAAAAACGGGCTGGCATCCACCTCTGCAATTGAAAACCAGTGATCGAGGCTTTCGCGATAAAGCTGCTTGAGCTCCGGATCGTCTTCATGCAACAGCAAACACGGGTATGCCAACGAGAGCAATTCATCATCAATATGGGTTCGCCAGGACGGATTGGTCGTTTTTGCGCGACGCACGTTTTGGGCGTAATGGTGCTCATTCAGCAATTTCAGGTAATGATTTTGATAAAACTCATTACCGGTTAAATGGTAAGCGAGTTTCAAATAGGATAAAATTTCCACGGAATTGATATTTCGTTCCGTCGCCCAGTCCGGATCATCGTTGAGTTTCTCAGGCGACCAGACACCCCATCGCGTCGCTGTGCCATCGATGTCTTTGAGCACAAAACCGTTCCCGATAATATAATTCATGATTCTACACACATGCTCGCGCACTTGTTCCCGTTCAAGATAACCTGCGGCGAGATCATAATAAAAAAGGTAACCGAACATGTGTCCTGTAATTTCATCGCTGCTGGTATCTCCTTTCCAGAGCCATTTGCCATCGCGTGAAGCTCGCCAACGCTTTTCAACGTGCTTGTACCGCGGATCGCGCACATGATGTTCAGCCCATTCGCGGGGATTCATTTTGCGATTGGGATCTGCCATCTGGGTCCACGAACTCGGAATCACTGTGCGCGCGACAAACCCTTCGGTTTCAGTGACGGTTTGCAAAAATTTCATTGCCTGAAAAGCTTTATCGGCATTTTCTTTTGCCTGCGGGTCTTTGGTTGCTGCATATCGGAAAGACTCCATTGCCAGGTACATGCTGGTGTACTGCCCGTCGTTATCGTCATCGCGTGGTTTCCAGGAACTGGTATCGCCGGGTACGGTCAACTGGCATTTTTCCACGAGGTATGGTGATCGCACATGTCGCGCCATACACACACGAAGGTAATGTTCTGCCTTTTGAGCCAAATTCATTCGTTTCTGTTTGATGGCACTCACGCCGGAACCGGTTGCAATCCAGGCATTGCCTTTGGAATCGAATGCGATATCCCGTACATCATTGTCAATGAGCCAGCGCCGGCTGAAACGTACTGACCAGCTTTCGCCATCGAAACGCGCCACGCCAAGACTGGTTCCGATCCACATCCTGCCATCGAGCGCATGCTTCACAGCGCGCACATGAACCGATGGTAATCCGTGTTCGGACGTGTATTGGGTAATCCGCTTTCCGTCCTTATAAACCGTGATCCCGCCGAGTCCGCCGATCCACAGACTGCCGTCGGATGCGTAATCGACAGCGGTAATATCCGCGCTGAGCAGTTCCTCTTCCGACTGGTATAAGGTCGTGCCGGACGGCGTTCGATGATAAAGCCCCATGCCGGTGGCGAGCCATAAGCCGTTTTTCCCATCGGGCAATAGATTCCTGATATTTTTCGAATATGGCATGATTTGATACTCCCAGGCGCCATTTGCCAGATGCCACTGCCCATCCGGTCCCAAACCGATTATATTGTCGCCGCATTCACATAATGCTGAAATAGGTTCATTGATCTCTTTCACCCGCTCAAGGTTATCGCCTTTCGAGCGATAGATGCCGTTCCACGCGGCTATCCAGGCTGTCCCGGAACGATCTACAATAATGTCGTATATTGGTCCTGCGTCTTTTTCCGACATCACGGCGCGCCAGGTGCGGCTTCCTTTTTCCAGGGTGAATACACCGGCACCGGTTCCCGCCCAGACGCAATCCGATTTATCGACAGCGATCGCTCGTACATCATTGATACCGTTCGCAGTGCCAACCGGATAGGGTTCATGGTATTCCTGGGTAAACGGATCATCCGGGATGGGCGTATTGCCGAAAGCGAGTCCTGCCATCAAGAATAAGCAAGCAGTCAATATTAGGAGTGATTTTAATATATTTTGCATTTCAAAGTCCTCCGAAGTTGATGCGCAAGAAGCATCTTGTGCTACGCGGTTACTTTTGCAGGTGATGCGTTTTGAGAAAATTGAATAACCGAATGAATGCATCATGTTGTCCGCCGCTGTCAAATTGCTCAAGGGCTTGCGCGATGGTTGCACCTGATTTTGTTGCAGCGGCGAGTGATTTGAGAATCGGGTGCAATAGATCCTTGAATGGACCGCCGTAATACCAGTCTTTGAATCCATGAAAATCATACCACGTTTGAATGGTGCTTTTCAGGCGGTCAAAAGGCTCTCGCAGCGATTGATTCAGCCGGATGCTTTGTTTCAAATCCAGGGCAGCGATTTTCAGCGCCAGTTGCGCATTGAGATCGTTAAGCAACCGCTGCGTATCGTTGAAGCAGAGGGCAGCCAATTTTCCGCCTGCGAGCGATTTAGTATCCGGCAATCGAGCAGCAGCGTCTCGCAGCGCATCGACGTCTTCACCCGCCAGCGCGCGCCAGGCAGCGGCAAGAGGTTTCCCATGCGCCGGCAGTACGTTTTCGGCAAAACCAACCAGATCGATTTGATTGGCGGGAATCCCCGAGGCGAATTGCTGAAACAGGTAGGTGTGCGGCAATTGCAGACAATGCGATTGCGCATTCCCCAGGACGCCGAGAGGGTGAAGGTGTCGCGGAAAATGGGAGAAAACAGCTTCGATTCGCTCCGGATTGTAATTCGTCCACGGAAAGTTGGGTTCGCCCTCAATCGCACCATACGGAAAATAGAGCGTGCGCGCTGTCAGATCCAGATTATCGATAATTTCAAAGTGTGGCTTCCAGCAAGCGAGAATGCCCCAGGGTTCTGGTGCTAGCGCAGCAATGCCTTCGAGTGTCTCACGCCACCATGGCTGCTGCTGCTGCACCCATTCCCACTTGAATCGCGCCTGCCCGTGCCATCCCTGCCACATCCAGTAGAGCAGCTTGATCCCGGGACGCAATTGGTCGAGTACCTGGCGATGGACATTGAATAACTGTACGAAATCGATTGGTGACGATGATACATATCCTCCCGGATCGCTGTCGATGATCCAAAATCCATCGGCTGCTTTCAGCGGTTCGAGGATTTGGAGTCGTGCTGTGGTGAGATCACGTATCTCGGTAGCATCGGCAGGATTGATGAGGCGTTCCGCTGTAAAATACGGTCGTTTTTCGAACGCAAAATTGGCAGCCTTTTCATTACCCAGCGTATTGGCAGCGGCACCGACATAAACCGTCAAATTCAAGTCGTGCGCAATATCGATTACACGCTGCAGTTTTTTCAGGTGCGCCCGATCGCTGCTGGTCAATTTCAGCGGCATGGTGTCAATCATCGGCCAAATTTGAACGAGGGAATATCCCAGCGTTTTCAAACCGACCATGTAGTTTTGCCAGTCCTCGATATGCCATGTACGGGCGGCGTAGGGGTAGTTGTATCCCCAGTGCATGTGAATATACATACCGAGTGTCATCTGTTGTTTCATTTCAGTTCCTGTAAATAAGTGGATGCGAACAAGGTGAATCGTTTCGATTAAACATAAAATATTTTTTACAAAAGCAAGTTTTGTACGTGCTTTTTTCGAGCAAATAAGAAATTTGCTCTACCAAGAACAGCCAACTATTTTTCTTGCATTTCGCGCATTTCGCAGGCTCCCAGATCAGCCGCGTGCTGCTAGTAGTTCGTTCATAAAATAATATTTCAATATAGAGAAACATTTCGTATATTAGTCTCCAAGAACATCCAAACAAAGGAGGCTAA
>JAFGMA010000019.1 GCA_016927835.1 Candidatus Zhuqueibacterota bacterium
GTAAGTTATGAGATTGCTTCGTCGCTCGTACCTCGCTACTCGCAATGACAAACTAATGTTACTTTTTAACCCTTAACGAGTATACATTTTCATTAATAAAATAGCGTTGCGAATTAACTAATGAAAAAAAGCAACCGAAGATTTCGCAGATTCCACAGAGCAATGATCAATTGCTGTATACATGGATCAATCGCCATTGGCAACTCCTCCTTACTCCAGCCAGCAAAATAATCACCTATTCGCCAATACCGCTCTTCTGAATTTGATAAAAGTAACGATACGTTCTAAATTCAAAAAACCGGTTATAATCATCGATCTGAGGTGAATCAGGTGAAAGAACTATCTATGCGTAATTTATTGTTTTATTTGATACTATACATTATAAACAATTTATGATTCTATTTTAGAATGAGTGCCTTTTTCGCCGCTCGCAGCGGATTGAAAATCCCCTGTGAATAGACAATCACTTAAAAATTTTTTTAATTAATGACTTCTTCTTTGATGCAATGTCTTTGTAATATTCCACAGATTGAAATTTTTTGATAGCTAATTTTTCTCCATCCGACAAAGAATTAATTACCGCTCGATTTGTTATTGCAGGTTCATAATTGGGATCTAATTCCAAAGCTCTATCTAAATTAGCGAGTGCTTCTTGCTTTCTCCCTAAATAGCCATAGCATATACCTAAATTACCATAGGACTGCGTATGTCGTGGATCCATTGATAATACCTTTTTAAAACCTGATATTGCTTTTTCCCATTCCATTCTTATCATCGCATTAAACGCCTCATTAAAAATTGCTGCCGATTCCAAATATTCATCTAAACTAAGGTTATTGCTTTTTCTTATATGTCCTTCTAAATCTCTAAGGATAGTTTTTGCGTGAATTACATAATGCTCGGAATAGTCTCCAAGTTCGACTGTTTTTCGATAAGCTTCAATCATTTGTGGCATTTCCAAACGTTGCTGATGAGCTGCACCTTTGTTATACCAGGCTTCCACAAAATATGGATTTATTTCGATCGCTTTATCAAAATATGAAATTGCCTCATCGTATTTATTTTTCATTAAACATACAACGCCCATTCCATATTGAACCATATCAATGTGTGAGTATTCATTTAACAAAACAGAAATAATACCTTCTGCACGATTTAAATTCCCCTTTTCAGCCATTGCTAACGCCCGATCCACTTTCTCATTGACTTCGGGATCTATCTCCATCATAAATGGTTTTGACTTCGGCGTTATAGATTTTTCGTTTTTATATTTTTCAGCCTGAGTAAAATAAATACAACCTTCGCAATCAGCCCTTCTGGTTTTTGCACAGCAAATAGGACAAATCAATAAATTATCTTTAATCCTGCAGACTCTTCTTCCTTTTGCTTTTAAACAAATAACGCACGTCTCTGTTTTCATATCTAATCCTTTTATAATTAATTTTTTTGGCACGCTAACCTGCTACAAACCTCTAAAACACCGCAAGAGCAATGTTTATATTCAGCAAAACAGGTACATATAAAAGGAAAAAATCGGTTTTCTTTATAAATGGAAAGAGGATTTCCTAATATCGGACATTTTTTTAATTCTATTTGGGCGATTCGCCTCGCCAGTTCCAATGCAACGGCAGCCTTAAAAGACAAAGAGCAGGTTAAATGCAAAACGCAAGAAACATCTTGCGCCACGGAAGGGCTTTTTCATCGAAATTCGGCTTCGGATTACAGGTTTTTTTTGGGGAGAAATGATGGATGACAGCCGGGCGTAAAATGCTTTTCTCCCATAAATATGTTTTAATCGAGGCAAAATTATTATATTGTCAATATAAAATTAATTTTTACTTTGTCAAGCAAAAAAATGAAGAGTTTGCAAAAACTATTTGAATGAGAGTGTGAAAGATTAACCACAGTTTCAGGTGATAAGAAACCGTTTTTGCGAAATATCTGACTTACGCCCGCTGCATTATATTTGTTGCCTGGATTATTTTTCACTGCGCAACATTAAATATGAAGCGTGCAATCAGGTGCAATTCGTATTAATAACCTATTTCTATTATAATTGCAATAAACTTCTTGCTTTTTTCCAAAATTTGATTATATTTTGTTACATATAAATATTGATTGTAAATTTCATGATGAAATAAAAGCTGAAACGAAATCGCTATGAATTTTAAACGAACGTTGCATAGTTTATCCGCTGTTTTCATCTGCTTGTTACTCACTGCGGGACAGGCGGCAAGCCAGGGCTCCTGGCAAGACGGGAATCCCTCCTTCATCCATCCGTATTCGGTGGCAACCAATGTGGTGATGAATTCAACTGTCCAATTGATTTCCACCCCGGGCGAAAGCCAGGAGAGCGCATCATTTTTGTTCGTCCTCAACGGACTGGATTGGCGCTGGCCCGTTGCCAGTCTTGGGTTACCGGCGGCAGAAGATATTGATTATCACATTTCACGGAATAAAATGTATTACCTGGTCACCGACGGCACCCAACGCCGGATATTTGAGGTGAATGTTGCCCAAAACCTGGTCGTCTGGGAATTCATCTCCGATCAAAACGAGCTTTCGCCAAGATTTCTGCGCCACCCAACGGATGCCTTCTGGTATACTGAAAATGACGAGGAAAAGTATCTGGTCACCGATATGGGGCGGAACCGGATCATCAAAATAGATCGATATTCCAATGAAGTCGAGTGGTCCTACGGCGAATCCGATAACGGTTGGCTTAACAGTCCCGCGGATGCGCTTGCCATGCCCGATACGAACCAGTTCATGATTTGCGATAAAGGCAATAACCGAATTTTGGTTGTGAATGAAGACAGCTCCACCGCCTGGGAATGGGGACAGGGAATTTTGAATAATCCGGTGGATATCGAGTTCCTGTCGGCTACCTCCCAGATCCTGATCACGGATCAACTCAATCATAAAGTGATCATTGTCTCCTATCCCGACGCGACAATCGATTTTGAATTCGGTTTGGGATTTGCCGATGCCAGCGATCTCGGATTGAATACGCCCTCCGATGCCGATACGCTGCCCAATGGTAATATTTTAATCTGTGATGCGGGCAACAAGCGGTTGATCGAGGTTGATCGATCAAAGAATATTTTCTGGCGATTCCATCGACCACTGGAAGATTTAAAAGATGCCGATCGTCTGCCTGACGGACGCACGCTGGCTATTTACCACGACTCACTGTACAATAAATCGCTGCCGGCGCGGCTGGCATATACCAGCGCCAAAGATTCTTCGGATGCGCATGACCTGGGGCGCAAGGTGATCTTCGATTCGCTCAGTTGGCAGGCATCGACAGAATTCGGCGTTACCTCCGTCAAGCTGCAATTGCGAACGGCTGCCACGTATAGCGAACTGGTATCGGCAGCGTGGATGGGTCCGGTTGGTGCGGGCAGTTTTTATACCACGCAACCGGCGGCGATAAATGCATTGCACAACGGTGATCGTTGGTATCAGTTCAAAGCATTTTTGGAATCAACCGATCCGCTTTTGACACCCTCACTGGAAAATGTCAAAATTTCATTTCATTATTTCAACACAGATTGTACGGGCATCCTGGTGTCGGAGCCTATCTCGGATGTGCCGGGATTCATTATCACCAGTTGGGATTCGCTGATTTTCAATACACGGCTGCCGGAAGAAGACAGGGATGCGCTGAAAATCGGCATTCAAATTCTGGATGGTGTTACCGATGCTGCGCTGTTCGTGCATGAGCGAACCCAGTATGTGAAAAGCGACACACTCAGGCTTTTTGATATTTCAAAGCTGACCGGGGTTCAATCCATCAAGCTGAAGGCAACGCTGAATACGTTGAATTCGTCGATAACGCCTGTTTTGGAGGACTGGCGTATTTTATGGACCAATACGAATTCGACGAAAGCGCAATTAAATTTTGTCGACGAAAATGTTGAACCGGTGACGCATTATCGCGTGAGCACCTCCTACGCGCCCGGACAGAAATATGTGAATTGGGTTCGGCTCTCGCTGTTTGATGGCAATATTATCCCGATACACAATACAATTGAACTCATGATTCGCGCTGCAATCAGCGGCGATTCGATGAAGGTTCTGTTGAAACAAAGCGCGGGTATATTTTCCAACACACCTGGAAAACCGGCGATCGTTTCGGATTTCGTGGATTATGAAAACACGATATTTGAAATTGCTGACCGCGATACGCTGACAGCGCGGTATGTTGATCCGACCGATCCAACCGATTCGACACTCGTAGGTGTGGTAATGGTTTTAAATACCGATGCAAAAATCCGCTTTGAAGACCGGTATGGCGCCGCACTCGATTCAGCACGCCTGAGCGATACCGTATATGTCCGAATTACAGGCGAACGCGATCACGACTTTTCGCCGGAACAGGATACGATCTACGTCAGGCTGCAAGATGCGGAAAATGGTGAGGACGAAATTTTTGCGGCAGTGGAGCAACCGGACACACTGGGGCAATACACTACCGGTATTTTTCTCACTGAAGCCGGTATTCCGCTGGTCGGCGACACGGATGGTGTTCGTCGGGACAGCCTGGTTCAAACCAATGCTGGTCGGCGTGTGGTTGCCAGGTATGAAGATAACGGTACAGTGACGGCGACGCTGCGGATTCCATCCTCCGGGAACGGTTTGCCGATTGTAGTGGTCAGCCTGGATCAACCGTATGATTTCATCATTGCGCCGAATCCGTTTTACGCCGATCGGCATACAACTTTGCGATTGCGGGCGGCATCCCGTATCGGTGATATGCAGTTGAAAAGCATTGAAATTTTCAACCTGGCGGGTGAGAAAATTCGCCTTCTCGAAGGCAATATTTTCAGCGGGAGCGCCGCTGTTCCGCAAAATCGTTATACCCAGGCGGAAGATTGGTGGGATCTGAAATCCGAAAGCGGACATCAGATCAGCAGCGGAACGTATTGGGCGAAATTCAATGCAGTAGTTTTTGATCCGGGAAGCGGTCAAGTCCAATCCGTTTATAAAATAAAAAAAATATTGATTCTAAGATAAACAGCTAACCGTAATTTCAAGGTGAATATGATTTCGAAACAAATTGTACAGCCATATCGCCATATTATGAAACTAGTGATGCTGCTCATCGGCGTTGGCTTGATGCTGGCGACGACGGGCATGGCACAGTCGAACCAGGGTATTGGCAAATACGGCGCGATTTTTTTGCGCGTGAATCCGTCGGCGCGGCAGGTCGGCATGGGCGAAGCATTTACCGGTATTGCCGACGAAGTTAACCTGATGCGCTATAATATCGGCGGCTTGGGGAGTTCGCGCTACATGATGGGCGCGATCAATTTTCATAAATGGATCGATGATACCCAGCAGGGTTCGTTCGGAAGTATTTTGCCCACTCGCTATGGAGTTTTCGGATTTGAATTGACATATTTCAACGAGGGGAAATTACAGGAAATAGACGCAGATTACCGACCAACAGGCGTGACTGTAGAGAGCAATGATCTGGCTGTTAATGTGGGATTTGGCACCTATTTTCGCCTTTTGAATAATGAATTATCGTTCGGCGTCAGCACCAAACTCATCCGGATGAATTGGGCGGATGAGTCTGTGAATGCGTATGGTCTTGACCTGGGAATGATTTATCGCATGAAATATGCGTCGTTTGGTGCAACCATGCAAAATTGGACGCTCTCCAAAATTAAATTCTTTGAGAAAGCGGATAATTTGCCGGAAACCATCCGCGGCGGAATCGGGATCAATTTCCCGGCAGGGCAATATTTCTACTTCAATCTCGATGCCGACATTGCGTATTCAATGGGACAGAATCCGCGCTACTATACCGGCGGCGAGCTCATCATCAGCAACTTGATCGCGCTGCGTGCCGGGTATAAAGTGCACAATACCGAAGCCTCCCGCTGGGGAACCGGATTCGGATTGATCATTCCGATGACCTGGTTGGCAGGTTCGGAAACGCGACTGGATTATGCCTATAGCCCGTTGGATGCGTTCGAAACGGTAGCGCACCGGTTTTCGCTGGTATTTACGTTCGGCATATTGCAGCGGGTTCGTTCCGCAAATGTGTACGATGAAAAGCGCTGGAGCCGTTTGATTTACGAAGAAGAGAAAATCAATAAAATGAGCCAGCAATTGAAGGAAAAGCTGGACGCTGCCGAGCAATCTCGCAAGGCTGCCGAAGAAGCGAAAATTGCTGCCCAGGATGCTGAAAAACGGACGCGCGAATTGGAAGAACTGATGAAAATGCGTCTTGATAGCATCAAAGCCATTGCCAGCCGCAGTGAAGGCAAGCTGGAGGTGGAAGAGAAATCGAGCCAGGAAATTCAAATCAATATGCGCATCAATTTCGATTTTGATTCTGCCGTCATTCGCCCCGACGATTACGGAACGATGCATGATGTCGCCACGATGTTGAATACCTACCCGGGAGGAATGGTTCATATCGCCGGACACACGGATCATATCGGTACCGACGAATACAATATCCGCTTATCTGAGGAACGGGTTGCCAGCGTATTGAGTTTTCTCACCGTGCGCGAAAATGTGCCCCAGGAGCGATTTTACATGCCTATCGGTTATGGTGAAATGGTCCCGCTTGTTGATAACCTCTCCGAAATGAACCGCTTCCGAAATCGCCGGGTCGAATTTCATCTATATCCCAATCCCGCGGATGTGAAGTTGCCAGTGGCGTCGACGGTGACAGATATTTCCGTCATCAACGATTCCACAGTTCATATTGTATGCAATGGCAAGCCAATTTTTTCGCATCACATCGTTGGCGATCCCATCCGGCTGGTCGTCGATTTGGAAAACACATTTCTTATGACGCCCTATCTGCGCTATCCCATAAATCGCGGGTTGCTGGTCGCGGCGCGAGTGGGGTATCATGAGGACAAACGATCTTCACGTGTTGTTTTCGATTTGTTCCGCCAGACGAATTATCAACTTGAAGCCAAAAACAATATTTTGGTTGTTAAAATCGGAAATTGAGTTTTCAACCGGCTGATTCAGGTTGGCTTCTGCGTTAAATCATACTTTGCCAACGAACGCCTTCTCAAAGGATCATTTGATCTGAGTGTGTAGCATTTTAAGGCGGACTTCATCTGTGATGATTGCGAGCGAAATAATGGCTACTCACCGCAATTCAAAATTCTGTTTTTTCCCAATCAGTTGACTTAAAAGGAAACAAAATGAAATACTTCACTAATGGCATTAGGTTTTTTGTGTTGAGCCTGCTTGTTGTTGCTTCAACAGGATTTGTCTGCCGTCAGGAATTCGCAGGGAAGCAGGAAGCACGTGGCATCTGGTTATCGCGCTGGGAATATACGACAAATCTGAATTCGAGCGATCCGGAAGTTCAGCAGGCAAAAATCATAGCAGCCATGGACCTGGCGGCAAAAGAGAAGTTCAATTTTATCCTGTTTCAAGTGCGAGGTCAATGTGATGCGTTTTATCCTTCGGAACTGGAACCCTGGGCAAAGGAATTGACCGGCACATTGGGTCAGGATCCGGGCTGGGATCCGCTTCAATTCGCCATAGATCAGGCTCACGCGCGTCGGCTGGAATTGCATGTCTGGCTGAATACGTTTACGTGCTGGAAAGGAGAAATTCCGCCGGAGCCGTGCCAGCCGTCCCATATTTTACATCTGCATCCGGAGTGGATTTGTGCGGATGCCGCGGGCAAGCCCATGGAACTCAGTTCGCATTACGTCACATTGAGTCCCGGAATTCCTGAGGTGCGCGAGCACGTGCACGAAGTCGCTATGGACATTGTCCGGCGCTATGATATCGACGGTGTGCATTTCGATTATATCCGCTATCCCGAAAACTCGAATCAATTGGGCTATTCGCACGACAGTATCAGCGTTGCCCGATTCAATTCGCCGCAAACCAACTCCAGGCGCTTGAACTGGGATGACTGGCAGCGCGAGCAGATCAACACCTTCGTCCGAGAATTTTACGATGCAGCCAACAAAGCCAAACCAATGTTGAAAATATCCGCTGCGGTTATTGGGAAATACGACTGGAGTTCATGGAATGGGTACCATGTCGTGTATCAGGATGCTGCCCGGTGGATGGAAGAAGGCAAAATGGATTTCATCGCCCCGATGATCTACTGGCGGCGCAACCATCCATCCGCGCCATTCGGGAAAATTGCACGGGAATGGATCGAGCGACAGAGTTATGGCAGACTGGTGTTCCCGGGTATGGCGGTTTATAAACTGAATAATCCGCAATGGGCGCCCAACGAGATTGAAGGTCAGGTGAGTATGGTGCGCCGGCTGGCAGGGAAAGGATTGGTTTTTTTCAGCTATACGGGACTGGAACAGCTTGCAGCGAGCGGGAATCAGCGCAGTTTCAGCTTTCTCGCTAACGTTCCCCCGATGCGCTGGAAGGATTCGGTGCCGCCCAATCCGCCGACGAATTTGCGAATCGAGCGCATCGATGCCGATGAAATAACGCTCAGTTGGCATCCGCCGCAGAAATCTCTCGACGGCGATGGTGCGGAGTATTACAACATCTATCGGACCGTCAAATCCGCTATTGATTCCAGTTCTGCCAGACATTTGCTGGCGATAACGTCGCACAACGAACCGATATTCACGGATACACGGCTTGCTCCCGGGAAAACCTATACGTATGCAGTCGCTGCCCTGGATGACGGGGATAATGAAAGTCTGCTATCAAACCGAATCAAGGCTGCGATGCCGGCGGTTGCCTTGAAGATGCGGGCGGATTCTGTTCGGGCTGATTGAATCTGGCTGCTGCGGCTATTTCGCCAAAGCAAGCTTTGGCACTCCGGACAGCCTGACAATAGCATACACTATCCTAATTTAGCTCGCTTTAGTCAGCTTAGGCACTTTAGCTAACTTCACCAAACATCTCCATCGTTCCTTCCGCAGCAGCAGTTGAACTGGCGATGGATTTCAATTGGGGATATGTTTCAACGAGTCTCCCCGGAACCGGCACTTTCGAACGCATCAATTCCGCTTTCATCTGCAATGCATTTACCACTGCCTGCCCCCGGAAATGATTGTTATACACCAACACAATTGTTTTGCCCATTTTCACCAGATGACTCAACTCTTCGATGAAAGAATCGAGTTCATTTTTTGAATACAGGTAATCATATCGCGCATTCCTGCCGCTTTCCTGGTTGAACCAGTGCTCAGCGTTGCGACCATGAAACCGCACATATAAAAGTCCGCCAGTCGTATATGTTGTAAATCCAAGTGATGCGTCGCCGATGAGCGGTTGATCGATATTCACAAATGACACGCTGTGTTCAGTTAAAAAATGCAGCAGCGACGGGTGATCCCAGCTTTTATGGCGCACTTCGAGCGCCAGTGGGAAATCATTGAATTCATCAAACAGCCTTTTTAGCCATTCGCGGCTGGCTGCCGAATTTTTGAAACTCCATGGGAATTGGAGCAGCAGCGCCAACAAGCGTCCTTCGCGCAGCAATGGCGCGAATCCGGATTTTACACTGGCAATGGCACTTTTGTCGATTGCTTCTCGCTGATGTGTGAAATTTTGGTGCAATTTGCAGGTGAAGCGAAACGATTCATTCCCCCTGACCTGGCACAGCCAGCGTTTTGTAATCGTCTCGTCCACGTAGCGGTAAAATGTGGAATTCACTTCAACCAGGTTGAAATAATTCGAGAGGTATGTCAATTCGCTCACGCCGCGCGGCAGTTTCGTCGGGTAAACCGCATGTTTCCAATCCGGGTAAGACCAGCCGGCGGGACCGATGAAAATTTTTTGATCCATATCATTATCTATCTGTTTCGTGTAAAGGAATTAATTGGTTAATCTGTGGGAAGATGGGGAAATTTTTTACAAAAATCAAGCGGGAATTCGATATGCCTACAATTTTGAGGATGATTGAAGCTGGTGCAGCATCTGTAAACTAGTATATCGATTCATAAAACTCTTTACATTTAGATTGTAATTTTGTATATTGCCTTCCAACCATTGGGAGGTAATTATGTCAC